>JBBSVT010000119.1:0-16151 GCA_038046685.1 Nanobdellota archaeon | reverse complement strand
TATTTATAGACGAGAACTAGTATTTATAAGTTACGAATTATGGGACAGGCTGAAACGCTATGAAGATGAGGTATTTTGCAACTTTTGGAATTTCTTGCACGAAACTATTAAAGGAAGTCTGAATACTTTCGATAGTGATTGATGTAGGGTCCGTTAAAAAAACTATTATCAAAGCCCATGGCAATAATTTTGCCATGTCTTCTGCCAATTTTGGGCTTACATAGGCAGCTATTCTTGTTACTGAAACAATAATTATCCCAAAAAACATAATTTCTCCTATGGGTCTGGTCTTTGCAATCAACACTAAGAGAAAAGAGAAAATAAGAAACCAAATAAAAGAATATACAGGGAAAATGATTAAGTACTTGAAGAAGTAAACAAGTCGGTTAATGAAGTTTACAAATTTGCTATTAGAATCTATTTTTGGAATCTCAAATAGATTCTTCTTGGTCAGTTGCCTATGGTAAAAATACCACATAATAAAAATTGCCAAAAATAAAACTATGGTTGAGCTTAATAAAATCAAAAACTGCTTGTCTACAAAAAAATCTTCCACAAATTGAAAATAAAAATTCCAATCCATTTTCATAAACTTTTTCCAATCAGCAATATCACAAATATTCCAGCCGTGTTTAATGAGTAAGACAACATTAAAAATATTTTTTCTGATATAGATTTGAAGGATGCTAGCATAGTAACCCCAATCTCATCAGGCAAAGGCGATGCAATTATGATTCCTGCAACCACCGGCAAGAGATATCTTTTGAGAAAGCTTGGGGTTTTATGGTTAGCGTATACGATTAATTTTTCCTTATATAGTTTTTTGACCTCATCCTTAAAAGAGTGCCTTATGAAGTTGAATATGAGCAAGTCTCCAAGCAAAGCGCCCAAGCCGCCAACCAAGCCTGTAAGCATGATGTTTTGTTCTTTTGCAAGAATTAGAAAAATTGCGGTTGCAGGAGCTGCTGTGAATCCATAAGTAAACAATATTCCTGTTAAGAAGGTTCCAAGAAATCCAAGCGAGACTACAAACAGGTGAAATTTTGGATTTGTTTTACCAATAAATAACAAGTAAGCAATTAAAAACGTGATGAACAATAGAAGGAATTTTGGATATTTGCCCATATAGGATGTAGCAATCTTTAGAGTGGAGTTTTGGTGCATATTGGATTTACTGGCTTAGGTTATATATAAATGTTTCTTTTGCCATACTAGTATAGGAAATAGTATATCTAATCTAAATCATAACTTTAGCACTTTTTTCCAATGTGAACAAACCATTTCAGTTTTCTCCGCAGCAATTCCAATGTATTTCTCTGGATTATTCAAGATTTCGATTTGTTTTCGATTGAATTTTTTCAGGTACTGTTGTACTGATTCATCTTTTTTTAGCAGTTCGATTAATGGTTTTTTTGTAAATTGGGCTTTTAGGGTCATTTCCCGTACGTACTCATGCGCGTCAGGATGCCTATGGGCAGCCAGCAATATATAGAGAGGCTCCGCAATAATCATATCTTTATTTATATTAAAATTTTTTAGCATGTTTCCTTTATCTACAACAAGTTCAGGCATTACTTTGTTCAATCTTGCAACTGAAACATAAAAACCTGCTAATATTTCGGGTATAAACCTCATTGAGGCTGAATTGGTCAAATCCCTTTGGTGCTCGGACACCTGGTCCATGTAAATTGTAAGCACGCGCGGCATAAACTCTTTCCACATGCTTTTAACATTCTCAAAATTGATTGGGTTTCTTTTTTGAGGCATAGTTGACGAGCCCACCTGTTTTGATTGAAAAAATTCGCCAACTTCGCCAATTTCACTTCGCTGCAAATGCCTCATGTCATCGGCAAGATTAGCAAGGACACCAAATGCAGATATGACACAGGTAATATACTCAACTAAGAATTCTGCTTCGACAATTTGCGTAGAAATTGGCGATGCCTTCAAGCCAAGCTCGCTTAAGACCTCTTCCTCAAACTTAGCGGGATTTTCAAAGAAAATTGATGAGGCGTTGTATGCCCCAACAGCTCCTGCCATTTTACCTCTCAAATTATTGGCACTCTTTTTTATTTTCTGGATGGCTGAGCCAAATCTGCTTACATAGTGGGCTAGGGCAAAACCAAATGTTATTGGTTCCGCGTGCTGTCCATGGGTTCTCCCTATTTGTAGTGTGCCTTTTTCCCTTAAGGCAAGATTAATTAATGTAAATTCAAGTTTCAGCAATTCTGGAATGAGGACATTGCTTGTAAATTCCTTGTACCTTAAAGCATCTGCTGTAGCAATTATGTCGTAGCTTGTGGCAGTAAAATGGACAAACGGTTTTGCCTCCTCGCTCACTTTGCTTCTTATGCAGTTTGCCAACGCCCTTATATTATGCTTTATCCTATCTTCCTCGGCATAAACTTGCTCAGGAGTTACCTGCCTGCAAGCCATTTCTATCTCATCAGCGATTTTTTTTGAGCAGATTCTATTTTTTGCAAGAGTTCTAACAAGTCCTGATTCAACCTTTAAAGCATATTTTATAAATGCAGCTTCAGAAAGATACTGTTGGAGCTTTTCAAATATTCCCCTGCTGGTTCCGTAGTATCTGAAATCGAGAGGGCTTATTGCGTCGAAAATATTAATTTTTTGGGGAATTAAATAAGGGCCTTCAATTGATTTATCGATGTTTATTAATTGCAGAATTTGCCTGGTTAATTCGTTTTCAAGATTTACGACAATAACTTTTCTATTCTTATCATCAACTTCTTTTACTATACCATTTTTTTTAAATATCTTGATGCATGCGTGCACCTTGGCAGGCGAGCATTTTATCCTCTCTGCAATTTCCCTAATATGTAGTCTCTCTCGTGAAAGAAGTTCAAATATTTGCATATTTATCCTTGTGAATATATTAGGTAAGTCTTGCATTTTGATTTTAATCAATTTCAAAAGCTTTAATAAAACTCAAGAATCGTTCATTATTTATAAACTTTTTCATATTAAAAGAAATAATGTTAACTTAAAATTAATAATATCTTAGCCCATTCCATCCCAAATAAGGATTTCTGCGCTTGTTCCTGGCTTGCCTAAAGCTGTTAAAGCAACCGTATTACTATCCCCTTGTATCATCGCATTAGATATATCTATGTTTCTAACTTCATTGTCCTTCAGCCCGGCACTCTGGAAGTTTTTTCCATTAACTTTAAGCCTAAGTGTCTTAAGACCGAGTTGTTTGTTGGTGATAGTTACAATATGCTCAGCTTCTGGAATATTAGTGTAAGTAAAAGTTTCTGGTGCCCCTGTGCCGCGTACCAAACTGCTGACGATAGGATCGCATGTCAAGGAATTTCCACTACCATCAACTGCTTTAAGTGTAACTTCTACACTCGTATTTGTCCTAGTTGCAGTTATGAATACTGGTTCAAAGGCAGGAGGATTAAAAACCAGGGGTAATGCAGGAGTCAAATTTGCTCCTTTGAGAACAGCCACTGAAATATTCTTAATTCCTGAACCTGAGTCGTTGAAGATAAATACAGCAACTGGGGGCCATTTGGATAAATTTAACCTGCAAACTGGCGGCATTAAATCAACAAAAGATGAGTTAATAATCGTTGATTTAATCACAATCAAATTTTTCAATGTAGAGTTTACAATGTTGGAATGGCTTGCCGTAACATTTATAAGAATTGAATTTTGAATAGTGCTGTTCTGCAACCTGCTTCGAGTCACGTTCGAATTTGTGACTTTAGAATTATTTTCAAGTGAATTGCTGACATTGCTTTCAGTATCCACTGAGTTTATGATCACTGAGTTTTTCTTCGTCGAATTTGTTATAACTGAATTGATTATAGTAACATTCTCAAGATTGGAGTTTGTAACAACAGAATTTTGAATTACTGTGTTATTTAGATTTGAATTGATAATTGTTGCATTTTGTAGAATACTGTTTGATACATTTGATTTGGTGATTTTTGAGTTATTTTCTTTAGAATCTATTAAAATAGTGCCTATATCAATCGAATTTATAATTATTGAATTTTTCTTTGTAGAGTTAGTAATTGAAGAACCTATAATAGTTGAATTCGTGACTTCAGAATTTTTCAAAGTCGAGTTTGTTAAAGTAACCACCTTAACTGTAGAATTTATTATTCCAATATGCGAGAAATTAAATCCGTATGAAGTTTGTCCTGCTGTTTCATTATTTATTTGGGTTTTTATGACAACAAATTCGTCTGATGTTGCATTAAATATAACAATTCCTTTGCCATTGAAAACTACCGTGACTAAATGTGAGTAGCCGCTATTATTCCTTGCTAAAATAGAAATGCTATAATTTACTCCTGGCCTGCCCTGAAAGGAGATATTATATGGACCTGTACTATTAATATTGCTTTTATTGATATTTATTTTTTCATAGTCAGAACCCCATGGCTGCAACTGATCGGAATGACCGGAAGCATGGTCATTGAAAGTTGTATTTGAGGTTAACCTTACTAAATCGCTAAAAGTCTGATAAATCCAGATCCTATATTCAATAAATATTTGTTCAAAGCTTTTATCTATGCCCTCGTCTTTAAATGCTTTCTCAATGGCCATCCTGCCTATAATGTCATTGCCGCTTCCGCTGCGGTTATTTCTTGTTGCGTTGTGGATATGAAATATTTTCTGCTGACCGTATGTCTCAGCAATATATTTATTAAAAATGAAACCATGGGTATAGACTTCCACACCAGAGCCAGTAGTCTGGTTTACAAGATTAAAATCGGAGTTGTTTAGTATGTAGCTCAAATTGTACGGGATGCTACTAAAATTCCGGTGCTTGCCTTTTATTCTGTTAGAGGCATTAAATAAATATTCTTCAGTTACATTGAACTGCGCCTTGGAGATTTCAAGCCCCCAAAATTCAGCTGCTCCCTCATCCATGAACGCCAATGCGCCATTTGGTTCCACAATGTCCCTATCAAAAGATCCATTTTGGATAGGGGTTCCGTTTGAGAGGAATTGTTCATATGCAATGAGATGGTAAAACTCATGCTCAACATTCCATTTTATAAAAGAGGCGATTTCTACATTGCTCAGGTTATCACCAATATCCACTATCATAGAACCTTCTGGAGAGGCTGAGGCAGCAAATTGATGATTGTTTGAGATGGTTACTTTAATTATCCTTGATGCATTTGTTCTAGGATCGTTGAATCCTTTGCTTCTATAAAAGTTTGATGAAAAGTTTATCATTTCTTCTATTATTTTTAATTCAGCAAGCATTACGGCAGGGCTAGCTTTAACAATTGAAAAATTAATGCTACCGCCAAATTTGCTTCCAGGCTCGATTAAAATCTGCTTATTTATTCCGTTTTGCATTACAATAACTATATCATTGCTAATAATAGTCTCAAACAGATTTGGGTCAGCTGCAGATGGGCTAGCAGAAATCCAATTCTCGCTGCTATTTAAGTCAGCACCATGAACTTGTACCGATTCTTCACTTGAATCAGCAGAAGGTCCATTATCAGCTAATGACCAGCCACCTAAGACAATGCCACTATTGCCCCCATTATACCTCACAAAGTCAATTAGATTGCCGTCTGCATCATATAAAGCTATTTCATCACCACTGTCATTTAATACTTCTATATCATTACTAAGATAAATTGTAGCACTTCCATCACTGGCGTCTAAGTCGTTGATGCCAAAACCACTTCGAATAGCAACATAGTCATAAATGCCAAGATCTAATATGGATGGCAAGGCAAAGCTATCATTATCAAAAGTTGTTAAATGCCATCCATTGGTATCAATGCTGCCATTATCCTTTCTTACAGTAAATTCAAAAAATTCCTGATTTAGGTCATCTGGTGTATCATAGTAGATTTCACTTATCAGAACTTCAAAATTTGGAATAGAATAAGCAAATTGAGACATGACTATGAGAAGCGGTAATAAAATCAAATACCTTAATTTTAACATCGATAAACACCCAAAACCTCAATTATTTGAGTTAAATATGTTTTTCGTTGGAGTTATGCATGTTTTTCGTTTCATTTATATATGTTTTTCGGTTTTTGGATATATATTTTAGAATTTATAGTGAAATAGTCTAATTATCTCATTGTGGATTTTTCCATTTGAAATAACAAACTTATTCTCGCCAAATTTCCAGAGGTGTCCTTTTAAATCGGTTATTTTACCTCCAGCTTCCTCAACAAGTAGGAATCCGGCTGCAACGTCCCATTCATTTGTAGATAAAATCACGAAACCGTCGCATTTGCCGCATGCAATTAAGGTAAGATTATAAATGGCGCAGCCAAAATTTCTGACATCAACCGTTTTATGGACAAGTTTTTCCAAAAAACCTATTTTTTCCCGCCTATTGGCAAAAGAGTACTCAAAGAGGATGAATGAATGCTCGATATTTTTTTTATTAGAAACCGTAATCCTTTTTCCATTTAAGAACGCTCCTTTGCCTTTTTCCGCTAAAGCAGTAATGTTTAGAATCGGAAAACTAAGTATACCCAGGACTACTTCATTTTTCAACTCTAACGCTATCGATATTCCAAAAATTGGGATGTTATGAAGAAAATTATGGGTTCCATCCAATGGATCAACAACCCATTTGTAATCTGATTTCTTATCTTCAAATCCAGTTTCCTCGGAAAGGATACTATGGCTTGGAAAGTATTTCTTGATAGTTTGAATTATTATTCTGTTAGCTTCAATATCGGCTGTTGACACTAAAGTTTTGTTTGATTTTACTTTAATACTTTCTTTTCTGCCATAATAATGGAGAAGAATTTTTGATGCTCGATTGGCTGCTAAAAGCGCTACACTTTTTTCTTTTTTAAAGTTCATCGAAAAATTAAATTTAGATTAATATTAATATGTTTGGTTTCAATTTTAATTTTTCTACTAGTTTTTTTTATTTAGTGAGTTTTTTTAATAGGGACTGGGTAATTAGTGCCCATAATCTCATTATATATCCTTGTTAACGGATCCTTCAAATCTGAATGAGGCATTAGGGCTGTTGCTGTTTTCATTGTCAATTCTGCCACTAATCCTGATATGTTTTTATGGGTCAATACTACAATTCCTCGTTTTTCTTGACACATATCGGGTTCGTAATCTATTAAAAAGTCTCCATTAGGAGTGCACACTCTTACTGCACTTAAGCTTTGAGCTGCTGTTAAAAGAGAAAATCTTGCACTATCTAAGAAAAATGCTAGTTCGTGTTGAACTTCTCTATCACCTTCAAAAAACATAATAAGGCCTTTATATAATCTATCAGGCTTTCTAGTCTTAGGCTCAGGTGAATCATAATTCCCTTCAAGTTGCAATACAATATCTCTTAAAATTGCAGTATTAGAATTAGGATTGTTATCTGAGGACCAATGCAAGCTTAAATAACCACTTATTCTTTTGGCTGTTTGATGATCTGTTCTCCGCATATCATACGATTCGACAACTATTTCAGAATCAAGATATATAAGTCCTTTAGTTAACTGATTTTCGCCACCAGAGGAAAGACGTTGCAATTTATGCGATAATTCCGGCATTTTGATCTTGATATTCTTATTTACTTTATAAAGTTTTTTAAATTATTTCTTATCCTCTCAGACACATCCTCAATCCTTACCTCGAACTCTTTCCCAGTTATCATCTCATAAGCCTGAATGTATCTTTTTGCTGCCTCGATTTTTACATCATCAGGGATATTTGGAATTGGGCCATCTCCAACAAAGCCCTTATTAGCAAGCCACTGCCTTATATATTCCTTGTCAAGCTTTTGGGGTTCCTCTCTTTTTGAAAATAATTCATCGTAAGTGTCTCTTATCCAGAATCTTGAAGAATCTGGAGTATGGACTTCATCAATCAAAACCAATTCGCCATTCAAATTTCCAAACTCATATTTTGTATCAACCAAGATTAAATTGTTTTTTGCAACTAATCTTGTGCCAAAATCAAATAGTTCAAAAGCAGATTTTTCCATCTTTTTGTATGTTTTTTCATCGATAAGTCCTCTCTTAATTATTTCTTCTCCTGACAAGGATTCGTCATGCAAGCCATGTTCTGCTTTTGTTGATGGCGTAATTATCGGCTTTTCAAATTTCTGATTCTTCTCCATGCCATCTGGAAGAATATTTCCGCAAAAATTTCTTATGCCTCTTTCATAATTGTACCAAGCAGATGTTGTAGTTACTCCTGTGATATACCCTCTCACAACCATTTCAACTGGATATGGCTTGCATTCCTTAACAACCATAACATTTGGATCTGGGACATCAATTACATGATTCTTAACTATATTTTTTGTTTTTTCAAACCAGAAGGCAGAAGTTTGATTGAGCACTTGACCCTTAAATGGAATAGTGCATAATACTCTGTCAAATGCGGATATCCTGTCTGTTGTGATAATTATTCTTTTTCCATTTAAAATATAGTTGTCTCTAACCTTGCCTTCGTATTTTTTGCCAATGCTGAAATTGGTTTTTTCTAAGGTGTATTTCAGCTGGTTTTTGATTATAGCGTCTGATGACATTTTTATTCCCCTTAAATCTCCAAACATTTTTTCTGTTGAAAATAATGTTTCATTATTAATTTGTATATTTTTGTATGAAACTTTGTATCAATTCCAACTTCTATTTTACCAAATTCGCATTGCGCTAACAAGAGCAGTTCTCTATTCTCAACAATAGCGTCAGGATAAACTCCTTGAATATGTGGCTTATTTTTCGTACTTTCAAAAATAAGTCTTTCCCATTCATTTTCCATTGCATGCTTTTTCATTGAAAATTCACCTGAACAATTTTCTCAAATCTTCTATAAATTTATCAAATAATTTTACTTTATCACTTTCCTCAATATTCACTTTGGTCATAACATAGCTTCCATCAGTGTCAATCTCCACAATAGCTCTACCTTTCTTGGCTGGCTTCTTAATGCTTAAAGTTTTATCCTCATCTGGTGTTATAAAGAAGACTTTTATGTGCTTTGTAACTTCGTCGCTTGAAAGTTTGATTTTCCAGTATCCTGTTTGAGCAATTCTTTCACGCATAGTGACTTTGCTAGAAATTACGGCGATAACCTTCAACGTTGAAGGATTAAAAATTATTAAATCAACATCAGGCAAATGATACCCGAATTCGCCAAAATCAACTAAAACATTTCTTTTAATTTGGCTTAACTCTTTAGATAAATTTGAGCTCTTCGTCCTTTCTAATTTGTTTCCTTCTACAATCCTAAGACCTAAACTTTCTACATTCTCTTTTATTATATATAGTATTAGCTTTTCAAGATTTTTACCTTTAAAAGCCCGCCATGACTGCTCATGATCAGGAATTCTGCCCTCATCAATAGCTAATTTAGCAGTTTTGCCGTGCAAAAAATCTTTTTTATGAATATCTTTTGCGTTTCGGAGAAGTTCAGAAATATACTTATAAGTACTATCTCCATATTTAATTTTCAATTCTTCGTAGAGTTTAATTAAATCTTTTAAATTCATTAGTGTTCTTACTGTTAATTTAAAAAAGTCATCTTTTATATTGGTGCCATTCCACTTTTCTTTTAACTTCTTGTTGCGTGTTGGCAAAAGGTTTCTTCATAATAAATAAATATTTGAATCCTCTTAAATAAAAATTAAAACGCAATGCCCTATTATGCCATATCCCTGTATTCGAGGTTTGACCACGTCTAACCACACTAATAACATCAACCGTATCAAAATACTTACTCAATCTCTGATAAACTTTAAATCCAACAGGTGTAAATTTCCTTTTAACCCATTGGTCACCTATTAACCATCCTAAAACTTTTCCGGGCTTTAGAACCCTATAGCATTCTTTCATAACTTTCTCCAATTCTTCATAAAATGTATCTGTCTCAGCAGATATTTTACCTATGTCGTCGGGATGTTCATTGTATCTTATGTTATCTCCATAAGGAGAATCTATAAATAGCATATCAACACTATTTTCAGAAAGCGGAATATTTCTCGCGTCATTTTGAATGATATCTTTTCTTGGAGGTGCAATGTCATATGCAATACATTGCCTTCCTTCATCTTTACATATATCTAATGTTGTCCCGCTACCCGCCATTGGGTCTAAAACTAAATCCTCACGTTCAGTATAGCGTTTTATAAGGTTGTAAATAATAAAAGCAGGAGTTACACCTGGATATTTATTGCTCCCTTTTGGACTCTTTCCATAACTTTGTCTTTGGTAATCCCACAAAGTTGTTGATATTAATGGGGGTTTTTCATCGTGCTCTTTAACTTTGGCAGAAGGAAACAATTTTTTTGCATTTAATTTTTGCAAATCAACTTTCTCTGGCTCATGCAAATAATTAATTAGCCAATGCATTCTTTCTGCATCTACTTCATTTTTCCAGTCAATACCAATCATTTTAAGCATTTTTCTTGCATTTCTTATGGTTTTTATATCTCCATTCTTTTCTACTTCCACTTGATATGGATACTTCCCTCCCCAAGCTTCTGGCGCAATATTTTTCCCTCCTTCAGATTTCGCTGTAAATGGCCCATGAAATGCATCCGCGTCCAAATTATAGAGAAATAATACATCTCCTTTTTTTACCTTAGCAACCTTATCTGAATATATCTTATTAGAAGAAAATATCATTCTATCAAAACATTCTTTTTCTGTTTTTCGAGTACAGGCGAATATATGGCCTCTTGCCCCAAAAATTTGTTGTTTAATCAAATTAGTCACCTTTATTGATATACACGATTCATTATTTAAAGCTGTCGAAATATTATCTATTCGCCTCTAAAACCTTTTTTGACATTTCTCTTCTGTACGTCAACAGAAGTTCTTCATACTCATTGTCAATATTCATAATTTCAACAGCTGCAACTGCTGCATTAACTCCATTATTCAAGCCAACCCATAAGCCATGATTTGTATGTTTAAGTAAGTTTAAAGCTGCTTCTGCCTTATCATCTTTTTCTAAAAGTAATGGGCAATAAATGACTAACTCATCTTTCTTTTCAATTAACTCGTCAAAAAAAGTAAATTCTATGTTGACTGATTTTGGGTTTGGTTTATTGTCAAAAATAGAAATTATATTAAATTTCTTCAATGTTTCCACAGCTTTCTTCACTGCGTCATTATATTTATCACCAATTATAGTTACACTTTCGAATTTTTTCAGCATATTTGCGCAATTCTGAGCAGCTATATCTCCCTTGTTAACGCCGACAGCCAAAACTGGTACTCCAGGCGGCATTTGGGCAATTGAAAGCAAAGCGTCTAACCCTTGATAATTTCCTTCGCAAGGAACTCCAATAACGGGCCTTATTACTTTCGATGCAACAACACCTGGCAAATGGGCAGCCAAGCCTGCGCCGGCAATTACAACAGCATAATCTTTTTGAAGCGTTTCCTCAACATCCTCTGGAGTTTTATGCGCAGAACTAATTCTCAAATCAAATTCTACATGATTTTTTTTCAGACCTTTAGTAATCTCATTATATATTTTTTGATCAGTTCTTGAGCCGAAAATCACAAGGACATTTTTCATGAATAATTGATAATATTGGAGGTATATATAAGTATCGAATTTTTAGCCGTAGCTTATTTTGCAGTTAAACGACCAAATTAAAGAACCTCAAACTCCTGATAATTCTCATTCACAAGCAGTTCCTTAGCAGCCTTTTCGGCAATTGTTTCTGCTCCTTTTTCCTCAGCATCAATAGTTAAGCTCCACAAAACTGCCTTGTCAACTTTCTTAATATTTTTAAACTCGAGCCTTTTTTTTAATGCCGATAATATGCCGCTTCCTTCGTCATTTATATTTTTTACCATGACAAAAAAAACGCAGGCTTTTGGGCTTGCGTTTTTTATTAATTCAAATTCAAAAAAATGCTTATTGGCATTAACCAAAATGTCTACTTTGCAGATTTTTTCCTTGAATTTATTCACATTGCCTTCGATTGAGAATTTATAGTAGTCTGCTCTTTTTACATCCTGGATATTGTTGAACCCTATTTGGCGAAGTGTTTGTAATGTAGTTATTGCAGTATTGTCTGGCACCTTTAATCCTACAACCATTTCAACAGTTTTTATGTTTTTCATATTTTAGTTTAATCTTTCCCTTAATTCTTTATAAGCTAAAACGCTGAGAATTAATAAAACAGGCAGCGCAAGATAAGGCCAGTTAAAAATCTGCTTTTGCTTTATTCCTTCTTTTTGTTGTGATTTTTTCATCAAATGACCTGTTTATTTTTTGAAGTATAATTAAAAATAATTTTAAGGAGTGAAATGTCAAAAACTCCGCACTAAAGTACGGAGCGTGTGGCGGAGTTTTTGAGCATGCTCGGAAATCGCTGGCTTTCCCTACACTGAAGCTAATAGGGTGTATGCCTTAGCGATTTCCGATATATTAAACCCTCAAAATCACTTTTCCAAAATTTTTCCTCTCTTCCAAATATCTATGCGCCAAAGCAGCATCTTTCAGTGGAAAGGTTTTATCAATAATCGGTTTAAGCTTTCCTTCTTTCACCAAATCAAACGCTGCTTTTACTTCTCTGTGAGTTGTTCCTGATGTACCGAGCATTGTAAAATTATTTCTGTAAAAGTTTTGCATATCTATCTCAACTTTATTTCCAGAAGTTGTTCCCAAAACAACAATTCTGCCTCCTTTTTTAAGGCATTTCAAGCTTTTGATAAGAATACTGTCTCCAATTTGCTCAATTACAACATCAACACCGTTTCTATTAGTCAAATCCATAACTTCCTTATCAAAATCCTGATTTTTGCAATAATTGACAGTAAAATCCGCACCCAAAGTTTTTGCTTTTTCAAGCTTATGCTCGTTTCCAGCAGCAGCAATTACCTTTGCCCCCGCTAATTTTGCTATCTGAATCGCAGCTGTTCCAACTCCGCTTCCAGCAGCTTGAATTAGAACTGTTTCTCCTACTTTAATTTTTGCAAGATTAATTAAAACCCTATATGCAGTTCCAAAAGTTATGGGGACAGATGCAGCTTCTTCATAGGTAATCTTATCATTCATTAGATATAGATTTTGCGCAGGTACTTTGACGTATTCAGCATAGCATCCATTGATAGTAACCCCTAGCTGCTTTGCATTTTTGCATAAATTGTCATTACCAGAATAACAGAATTCACATTTACCACAAGTGATACGCGGATGCACAAGAACTTTATCCTCTTTCTTGATGCCTTGAATATTCTCTCCAATCTCAGCAATGTTACCAGCTGCTTCACAACCAAGAATCAGTGGGTAATTAGTTGGAACATTGCCCTCTCTAACCCATATATCGAGGCGATTAATCGAAGCAGCCTTTATTTTGACCAAGGCTTCATCACCATTTATTTTTGGAGTTTCTATTTCCCCATATTTTAACTGGTTTGTACCCCCTTTGTTTCTTAAAATAATTGCTTTCATTTGTTTATTGATGATTACGGAAAAAATTCAGTTGCTTTGCAGTTAAATTTTTTCCTCTATATATTTTTTCATTGACTTAAAAATATGAAATCCGGGAGCTGGATCTTCCATTGCTTTTATATTGCCAGTAAATTTATTTTTTAAATCAGCACTATCCGGAAGCTGCCTTATAAAAGATGCTCTTTCAGGATGAGGCATAATAGCCATTACATTTCCTTTTTTGTTGCAGATTGCAGCAATGTTGAAAATTGCGCCATTGGGGTTAGTGGGAAAATTTTCTTCTGTTATGCCTTCCTTTGTTGAGTATCGGAAAATTATTTGCTTATTTTTTATCAGTTTGTCAATCAATTCCACATCTTTTGTTGTAAATCTGCCTTCTCCATGTGCAATCGGAATTTGGATTACTTCATCTTTGTCGGTAAATTTAGTAAATGCGCATCGATTTTTTTCCTCAATACTTTTAACATTTACCCAAGTGCAATAATATCCGCTAATAAAAGGATTTTTGTTAGGAGCAAGTGCCATCTCTACTTTATTTTTAATCCCAGGAATTATTCCACATTCAACTAAAGCTTGTGCCCCGTTGCAAATGCCCAAAACCGGTTTTCCATTTTCTGCTTCTTTTTTTATTATGTCAAAAACAGGATCTTTCGCCATTATTACTCCAGCTCTTATCCTATCCTCATAACCCCAGCCGCCAGGAATAATAAACCCATCATATTTATCGACATTCTTTTTTTCATTCCACCTTACAATCTTGCCGTCAATTCCTGCAGCTAGTACCGCTTTTAGAGTTTCTTCCTCACAATTATTGCCAGGAAAATAAATGACTGCAATGTTTGGTTTTTCGGGCATTTTAATTCAAGCCATTTAGTGCATTTTTTTCAATTTTTTCAACCTGTGCTTCGCACATAATTTAGTGCTCGGCAAATTTTTCCTGCCAATAAAATTTGCCTTGCCAATTTATTCAATTATTTACTTCCATAATTATCACTTTCAAAGGTCGCTCTCGTGATTTTTGTTTTTATTTTTAATTCGAATTTTATTAGTCACTCCAACGCCTCCCCAAATCCATTAGTCCATGCTTCTCTTAATTTTGAAATTGGCACATTGATTATTTTTCTGTTTTTATTATTGATAACTAAATTCTTTCCTTGTGTTTTTCCTAATTCAACTAAATTTATTTTATAAAATTTAAATAATGTGATTAATCTTTCAATATTTTTATCTTCAACCTCAAACACAAAACCTGAAGTTTCTGAAAACAATGCCTTGTCGCCTCTTAAGTTAGTGAAATCCAAATTTATCTCTGCTCCAATTTCCCCGTCCGCATCCCCTCCTAAAATCATCTCAGCTAATGTTGTCACCAATCCACCATCTGATATGTCATGGCATGACAAAAGAAGCCCAGAATTAATAGCATCAATTACTGCATAAATCATATTCCTTTCCTTCTCAAAATCAATTATCGGAACAACTGCTCCAATTTCATCGTTTATGTCAAAGTAAACTGAGCCGCCTAACTCGTCCTTTCTATCGCCTACTAGAAATAGTGTTGAGTTCTCCTCCTTCATTTTCATGGTGATAGCTTTGCTGTAATCCTTTAAAACTCCAATACAAGCAACAATAGGGCTTGGATCGATTGCCTTCCCGGAGGCAGATTCATTATAGAAGCTCACATTTCCAGAAATTACCGGCACAGGGTTTTTTGTGCCTTTGTAATACAAATTCTTGGCAGCATCGGCAATACCTCGAACACCTTCATAAAAATCATAAAATGCCTCGGGCTCTTCTGGATTGCCATAATTCAGGCAGTCGGTTAAAGCGCTTGGAATTGCGCCAACAGCAGCAACATTGCGCATGCTTTCTGCAACTGCATTAACAGCACCCCAATAAGGGTCAATTCTGCAGTATCGCGGATTGCAATCAGTCTTTAAGGCAATTCCAAATGGGCCGTTATCCAAAGCCTTTATAACCCCAGCGTCAGCATAGCCGCTTTCGATAACTGCATTGCCCATAACAGATGTGTCATAATGCCTGTAGGCTTTTGCCTTGCTTGCAACATTTGGGTGCCTCAGAACAGAAAGCAAAACATTGCTGTAGTCTTTTGGCTCTTTTAGGTTTGGCTCTTTGAAATTCCTTTTTGGCACTCTTTTTTGCCTTTCATATTTAATGCCTTGGGTTACAATTTTTATTGGCGCATTACAAACTACTTTGCCATTATATTTTAAGGCATAATCTTGCTGTTTTGTTACTTTGCCAATCACAAAAGCGCCAGCACCTAAGCTTATGATTGGCAATTCAAAATCATCATTATAGATTTTAAGCAAAGTTTTTGTAAATTCAGGTGGACATATCCAAGTAAACCTTTCTTGAGTCTCAGAGCAGGCTATTATATAGGGTGGCAGGTTTTTCATTGATACATTCACCTTGCTTAAGTCTATATCTGCTCCAAAGTCGCTATCAGAACAAAGCTCGGATGTGCTGCACATTATGCCCCCTGCGCCCATATCCTTAAAGCCTAGGGTTATTCCATTTTTTCTTGCCTCTTCAAAGACCACATAAGATGCCCTTATTATAACGTTTTTTAAGAACGGGTCAGGCACTTGAACTGCGCCTCTATTGCTTTCTCTGTCTTTCTCGTCCAAGACTAAAGAAGCAAAAGCAGCTCCGCCAAAGCCGGAGTTATCTGTTGCCTTGCCAACAATAACAATGTCATAGCCTTCTGCATTTTTTGGAGCATAGCT
>JBBSVT010000118.1:0-20407 GCA_038046685.1 Nanobdellota archaeon | reverse complement strand
AACTAGAATATAATAATTTCTGTAGTGGAGTATAGAGGTAACTTAATACGTACGGAAATGATTTGGGTTTATATAGATTTATCTTTACAATGCCTGGGCAGCTAAATGACAGTTGAAATAACAGATTTACCCTGCCTTTTTCTTCAGAGAACTCAGTCTGGACCTTAGTTTTTTAGACGCAGAGTCCTTGTTCCTTGACTTCGAAAGCTCATCTGCCAGCTTTTGGTCGCCAACAACATCCCTAATCCAGTTGCTGAAATCATTCCTATCGCTGTTGACATGATGCCTGAATGCATCTTCATTCATCTCAGGCAGATAGCCAGCCAGTTCGCTTAAATTCTTCAATACAGGCCCGTTATTCACCCAGAAGCATTGTTCTGGTGCGCTATCACATAAATATCTTTTTGCTTCTTCTTTTGTCACCATTTTCACATCAACTCCTTAATTAACCTTCTTAAAACAGCTATTTGCGTTTCAAACTTATTCTTAGCTCTTGATATGTCCTCGGCTAAGCTGTGATCATAAAAAACATCCTTAACCCATGTAGCAAAATCATTTTTGAATTCGTTTGCGTGATGGCTGAATATTTCCTCGCTCATTGTTTCAAGAGCATCTGCCAGCTCAATTACATTTTTCAACTTTCTTCCATCGGCAACAACAAAATGATGCTCTTCGGGTGCTTCGCCCAAAATCTTCTTTCTTATAATAACTTCAACTGATTTCAATGGTTTTTTAGAGTGATTTTTAGTTTTGGACTCTAGGGCTCCTGCAGCAGAATTTCCTCTTTTTTTAACCATGCCGTCACCTTTTGTAAGCTAATTTTTTGTTATTTTTATAGTTTGCGGTTTTGAACCAAAGTTTCATATTAAACCGTGATTTTAACCTCGCTTAATTTATTAGCTTTAATTCTAAAGTCATTCAGTATATTGATATAGGCAATAAATGCTTCATACGGGCTGTCGTAAGGGTTGAAATACTTATGGACATCGCCGTCATTAAACCATTTTGTGCACATATAATAGAAATGGTCGCTGGTCTGCAGCTTTCTCCATTCATCAATCAAGGCATCATTTTTTGTCAGCTTCACAGATGGCTCCAATAAATAGTTTTCTTTGATGGCCTCCTGCTGCATTTTATTGCCGAGCCATGCACTTAAGTCCCTTTCAATATCTGCCCAGCTTACATAATGGTGAAAATCAAGTTCAGCAACCGGCTCGTACCTTTTTATTGCTTCGCTTGGAGTCACAAAGTCATTATCCGGATGCTTTAATATTTCCAAGGGCAAATGCTTCAAGAATTCGAAAATGCCTTTGTCTTCCCATTGGTGCTCTCCAAAAGTCTCATAGTCCATAAACAAATTTACAACATTGCCGTTGCCGTTTATTTTGTTTATCCACTGTGCATATTTAGGAGCTGTCAAAGGAAATTCTTTCCAACCTTTTTCAGAAAACCGGAATGCAATATCGTCGCTTAAGCGATAATTCTTCAAAAGAAGCCTTATTTTATCCAAACCATATGGCCTATACACAAAATTAGGGCTTCTCCACTGCAAAATGTGGTCAGCACCTTCGGCTAGCACTCCTTTGTAGCCCATACCCTCGACAAAGCGAGCGATTTCATTGCTATAAATCAGCTCAGTATTTCTGAATACTCTTGGCTTGAAGTTGAATAACTGCCTTATTTTTTTATTATGCAGTTCCACTTGCTCTTTAAATTCATCTTTTGAGTATAAGTAAGAGATTGTATGGTAATAAGTTTCATCCAAAATCTCAACACAGCCTGACTTTACAAGCTCTTTAAAGCTATCAATAACTTGTGGTGCGTGTCTTTCTAATTGCTCCAGCACAATTCCAGTCATGCTAAAAGCAACCTTAAATTTGCCATCCGTTTTGCTTATCAAGTCTAGAATAAGCTTGTTAGTTGGAAGGTAGCATTTGTGAGTTACTTTTTTTATAATAGCCTCATTCTTGTGCTCATCAAAATAATTATTATGCTTTCCGATCTCAAAAACAGAGTATTGTCTAAGCCGGAGCGGCTGATGGATCTGAAAATAAAAGCATATGCTTACCATTTTGAATGCACTTTAGGCTGTTTGTATTGCTTATTTCAATTTTTCTATTATTTTTCCGTTTGTTTTACAACTTCTAGGTTCGCAGGCTGACTTGAAACTCAAGTTATTCTGCAGCCGTTGCTAATTAATCCATTATAAATTTCAATGCATTTTTCTGCTGGCGTATCCCAGTTGAACTTTTTGACTTCAAAGTAGGCATTATCCTTCATCGTCTCATGCAATGGCTTGTACCTCAAAAGTGATATTATCTTGTTGCTTATCTCATCAATATCCCAAAAATCAATCTTTAGGCAATGCCTTATCACTTCTGATACGCCGCTTTGCTTTGAAACTATAAGTGGAGTCTTATTTTTCATGGCTTCCAAAGCAGTAATGCCAAATGGATCAGAGACAGAGGGCATCACATAGACATCAGCCATCTTATACGCTCTTTCAACATCCTGTTCATTTAGGAATCCGGCGAATAAAATCTTGTCTGCAATTCCAAGCTCCGCAACTTTTTCTATTATGAATGGCTCCATGTCTCCAGTGCCCGCAACAACAAACTTGACGTTCTTCATTTGCTCTAAAACCTTCTTCGCAGCATAAACAAAGTAGTCTGGGCCTTTCTGCAGAGTCAACCTGCCTAAAAACAGCACAACACGGTCAGTTCTCTTGATTTCGAAATTCTCATCATAAACATGCTGTGAAAAGTCAACTGCATTGTGAACAATTTCTATTTGTTCAGACGACACCCCATAATGGCTTATTAGCTTATTCTTTGTTAAATTGCTGACTGCTATAATCTTATCTGCTTTGTGCATGCCTTGTTTTTCCAAATCATACACGTATTGGTTGACGTGATGTCTCCCTGTTCTGTCAAACTCTGTTGAGTGCACATGCACAACCAAGGGCTTGTTCCTTTTTTCCTTTGCCCTTGCCCCGGCCCCAAATGTCATCCAATCATGGCAGTGGATAATATCAAAGTCTTCTTCTTCAGCAATCTTGTCTGCCGCTAGAGTATACCGATAAACTTCATCAAACAAAGTTGAGCCATAAATTTTTGGACTTGGCGTCTTTCCAAGGAATTTTTTGTATTCATGCGAGCTTATGTAAGGGTGCAGTGCTGATGAAATTCTTCTGATTTTGACATTGCCGGCAGAGATTAACTTGATATGATTGGAGTTATTGGCATTGATGAGATAGGGCACTACAAAAGTTATCTCTATACCTCTGTCGCTTAGGCCCTTAGTCAGTCCGTAGCATGCTGTTCCAAGTCCGCCGCTGCTCAATGGCGGAAATTCCCAACCAAACATTAAAACTTTCATAGTTTATTGGATATTATGAATTTTCATTATTTTGGAATCCGAGATATAAAGATTCTTCGACACACTTTTTCGCAAATGGTCTTTGCCAAAGGCAGTTAATTCAAAAATCCTGACATAAGAAGAACTGAAAACTTCCCTAACCCAGCCTTTTCCGATTAAATAAATTAGATGGCGCTGAACTGTCTTCCAATTAATTTGGGTTTCATTAGAAATTTGATTGATGGTTTTTTGGCCCGAAGCAAATGACAGAAGGATGGAGTATCTTATCTTGATAAATGTTCTCTTAATTGGAATACTCTCTTTATTAATCAATATTACCCACCCATTATAATAAGCTTATGCTGTTGCCAGATTAGTTAGAACATAGTAATATAAATATTTATTGTTTCGTCAATTAGAATATACGCTTCAAGAAAATTATTTTTCCTTTTAAGTGGTGTCAAAGATTTATATACCGCGAATTAAATTAGATCCTGCAATGGATAAGAAAGCAGATATCCTGTTTGAGATTTCGTGGGAAGTGTGCAACAAAGTAGGCGGCATTTACACTGTTGTCAAATCAAAGGCTGCTAAAATGGTTGAGCACTATGGCGAGAATTACTTTCTTGTAGGCCCTTATTTTGCATCAAAGGCCATAGGGGAGTTTCAGGAAGAGATGCCTAATGAATTTTGCAAAGCTCCTTTTGATGAATTAAAAGAGCATGGGATAATCTGCCATTTTGGAAAGTGGCTCAGGGAAGGCAATACGTATGTAATCCTTGTGGATTTTGTCAATTACAACCACAAGGCAAATGATATAAAGCGCGAACTTTGGGATTGGTACAAGATTGATTCCTTGCGAGCTTCAGCAGATTATAATGAGCCAGTTGTATGGTCTTATGTTGTTGGAATGCTTATGGAGAAGCTTGCAAACTGCTACAAAGGCAGAAAAATAGTCGCGCATTTTCATGAATGGCTCTCTGGTGTTGGAATCCTTTATTTAAAGAGAAAGGGCGTGAAAATTGCAACAGTATTTACAACACACGCCACTGTATTAGGCCGGACTTTGGCAAGCTCCAATGTCGATTTATATAATGTTTGGAACAAAATCAATGCGGATAAAGAGGTTTATGCATTCAACGTAGAGGCAAAGCATCTTGTGGAAAAAAATTCAGCGGCATTTGCTGATATATTTACGACAGTAAGCGAAATTACTGGGATGGAAGCGGAATATTTGCTGAGGAAAAAACCAGATTTAATCCTGCCGAACGGTTTGGACATAAGCAAGTTTCCAACATTTGAAGAAGTTGTGATAAAGCACAGGCTTCAACGCGACAGAATAAGGGAATTTATGCTGTATTATTTCTTTCCATACTATACATTTGACCTCAAGAAAACACTGATATATTTTCTGGCCGGCAGGTATGAGTTTCATGACAAGGGCATAGATATTTTCATAAAGGCCTTAGGAAGATTAAACGAAAAATTAAAGCAATTAAGCAGCGACAAAGTTATAATAGCGTTTATTTGGGTGCCTGCTAATTTTAGGAATATAAGGCCCGAGTTGTTGGAGAATAAAACACTGTATCAAGATATTAAAGAATCCCTGGAGGAAACTATAGATGATGTTGAAAAAAATATCATTTACTCATTTGTGTCGGATAAAAAGACCTCCAAGGAAAACCTGTTTGAAGAGGGATTCCTCACAGAAATGAAAATAAGGGTGTCAAGATTTATCAAAAAAGGTAAGCCGCCATTATTGACGCACGACCTGTACAACGAGGATGATTTAATACTAAAGGCCATTAATTCTGCCAATCTCAGGAATGAACACCAAGATCCTGTTAAGGTTATCTATTATCCTATATATTTAAGCGGAGCCGACGGGCTGTTGAATCTGAATTACTATGAAGCTATGCAGGGCTCCCATCTTGGGATTTTTCCGAGCTACTACGAGCCATGGGGTTACACTCCCTTGGAAGCAGGCGCTTTAGGTGTTTCTTCAGTGACAACCGATTTAGCAGGATTTGGCAGATATTTCTCCAAAGAGGGCTTGCAAAGCGACACACCTGGAATTTTTGTCCTGAACAGATTGGACAAGAGCGACAAAGATGTTACCGCTCAGCTTGTTGATGTAATGTTCAACTTTGCAAATTTGCCAAAAGAGGAAAGAATAGCTAATAATCTTCAGGCAAGAAAAGTAGCGTCTATGGCTGATTGGAAAAGTTTTGTAAAAAATTACATTGAAGCCCACAATTTGGCTGTTGAAAAATTGTATAAGTAATGAGGCTAAACAAGCTGTATCATGTTGGTCTCATTGAATTCATAGCATAGAAAAAATTTGCAGTGGGGTGGTTTATGGAGGTAATCCATGATGCGGGAAGCTTTAGTGTTCGCAGAATCGTTAATGAAAATGCTGGTTTTTTGCTGACGGGCAAAAATGGCAGCTATTGCAGCTTTTTCAATGAGCCCTTTTCGAGATACCAGGGATTATTCCTTTATGACAGCCAAACAATGGGCATGTACAAATTCATTGAAAATATAGAGTTAACAGGCCTTAACGACACTGACAGCATTCAAAACTGCTTCTATTGCGCAAAAAGAAAAAAAGGCGGAAAGTTAGAGAATTTTTTCATGCCAAAAGGCTTCAATTCATTGGTTTATGAGCTTAACTCTGAAAGTGAAATTGATGTAATCCTGGATTGCAAAAATATTTACGATAACAGTGAATCCGGCAGGCATTATGAAATGCTGGAAGATAAAAGATGCATAATCATAAAATTCACAAAAAAAAGAGATGAAAAGGAGAATTTAAGCAGTGAAGAAATTGAATTTGTGCTGTATTTGGCAATTCAAAGCGACAAAAGTTATCATAAAAAAAACGACGAATGGATAGCAAGGAACTACCCCTTTGACGAAACAAGAAATTCACCGCCATTTAAAAGGCATGTATATAATGCCTTAAGGTTAAAAGGCTCAAAGTTTGTCTTTTCTATGTCAAAAAACAAGGAGAGTGCAATAAATGAGTCTAAATTCATTTTTAACAATCTGGAACGGCTCAAAAGCAAGGAAAAAGGGAATTTTTTTGAGTTATTAAAAAATAAATCAATAAAGCATGTCGTGCAAAATAAAGAATTAAGCGACCAAATAAAAATGGCTTATATCAATGCATTAAATTCACTGAGCAGTCTTTTTATTGATTGTAAAAAGACTCATGGGCTGATTGCCGGCTTGCCGTGGTTTTTCCAATTTTGGTCAAGAGATTCTCTGGTGTCAATAAAGGCATTTTCAAAAATCGATAAATTATCTGCTGCAAAGATACTCATTGACTACTTGAATAGTATCCAAGGAGACGGCAGATTGCAAAACCTAACCGGACAGCATAGTTCAAAAAGTATAGGCGCTGCTGATGCTCATGGATGGCTTTTTTTCAGGTGCAGAGAGCTACTGGCCGAAATCGATAAAAATAAAACCGCTATAGATTCTATTTTAACTGCCAATGATATAGAAAGCTCCCTTGAAAAGTCAATTTATTGCCTGTTAAAATCTAATACAAATAAAAATTTTGAGTCTAATGAAGTATATGAAACTTGGATGGATACAGTATTTAAGACTGATAAAAGGAGCGGTTTTAGAGTTGAAATACAGGCATTAAGATTAAACATGTACAAATTAATGTTTGAGCTAACCCAAGATTCAAAATATAAAGTTCTTGAAAATGTGTTAAAAAACAAGGTAAGGAATGGATTCTGGAATGGAGCAATTCTTGCTGACGGCTTAAATGATTTTACATTAAGGCCGAATATTTTTATTGCATCTTATATTTATCCGGAACTATTGACGCAACAAGAATGGCAGGCTTGCTTTGACAATTCTTTAAAAAACCTTTGGCTGGAATGGGGAGGCCTATCCACAATAGACATTAATAATCCATTATTTACTGGAGAAAGCACCGGGGAAGATGTAAAAAGCTATCATAGAGGGGATTCCTGGTTTTGGATAAATAATTTGGCAGCATTGACATTAAACCGCATTAACAAGAATAAATTTAGAAAATATATTACAAAGATAATTGGTGCAAGCACTGAAGAAATTTTATGGAAAGGATGCATTGGCTGTCACTCAGAGCTGAGTTCTGCGAAAGAGCTTCAAAGCAGAGGATGTTTCAATCAGGCATGGAGCAATGCAATGTATCTTGAGATGATTGATGAGGTTTTTTCAATTCTCAACTCTTCAAACTAGCAACAAACAAAGCCTGGCTCCAAGCCAACGGGCAGTTCTCATTATATTCTTTGCCGTCAGCGTAATAAAGCTCGGGCAATTCCCCTTTTTCATTCATTGCTGCCATTGTTTTTCTCATGTAATAAGCATATTTATCGGGCTTATTTAATTTCCTGTAGATTATAGCAAGCCATGGCAATCCCATAGTCCACATTGCTTCTCCAGTTCTGTAATAATATTTGTCGCCCAAATATCTTACAGCGCCCTTTGCCCTGACTAACTTTTCTTCAACATTTCTTAATATAATATTTTTTTGCTTTTTTGTTGCAATATCATATGGATAAATGAGTGACAGCAAAGCCATGTCCACTTCTTTTGTTAGCGATTCGCGCGGCAATAGTTTATTTAATGCAGACGCTCCCTTCCTAATTAATTCTTTGGGAACATCCACAATTTTGCTGATTTTTCTCAATCCCGCAACACAAGCACCAATCGAAGATGCATGCACCTCCTCATTCTCCTCCCAAACTCCATTGTCCTTATCGTGCCAGTACTCAACTGACTCAAGGTAGGATACGAGTTTCTGCAAAATTCCTATGTCCTCATCATCCCTGATTATTTTAATTCCCTTTTCTTCTAAATCCCCAATTTTGAATAAGAGAGCGCCAATTGCATCATTCTGTTTATTGCCCCATTGCTCCCATATCTCTTCCATTGTAGCCGGGTCATATCGGGCATGAATGTATTGATAGGAATGTTTTGGCTTCTCCTTTATAGCCCAATCTATTTTGTATTCATGCTTAAGAAGGATATCAAGCAATGCCCTAAGCGCCCTTTTTACGTCCCTATAGTTCTGTACAGCTTCAAGACCAATAGTGGCATATACGTTGTCCCTAATCCAAGCCAGATTGTAGCCTGTTTTAACATTTTGTCTGCTGGCTGCAAAAAGCCCGCTTGGGTACTGCATTTGTTTTAAGATTTGAATTGATTGGTTGAGCATTTTTCGTTATCTCTTACAATTAAGATATTTTAATTAGCACTCATATCATAGCCGCATAATGCAGCATATCGGCGAACGAATTTTTCAGCATTTTGAGAAACAACTTTTAGGAGTTCAATTGGATTTGGACAATTCTCAGGTAGAGTAGACCCTTCTGGAAGGATCTTTCCTATTTTTATTACGTTATCTAATATTTGCTTAAATTCTTGAACTATTTTGGTGTAATTGGTTTTTCTTTCACCTTGTAAGCTTAACTCATATAAAAGATAGGCACCTGCATGGTTCAAAATATCCCTAGCTAAATTATCACTGGATATTCCAAATCTTGGTCCTTGTTTAGCAAGTATTTCGGGATTATGCAACATTAATTCTAAATATGATTCTTCACTAATACGCATGCTTTTGGTGGTAGATTCTAGAGCCTTTGCATGATTTTCGATTGGAATAAATCCTGGAAGAGTTGTTAAATATATGAATGCACTTTCAAAGAGGTCTTTTTCTTCAATTATTCTTTTAAATACTCCAGTATAAAACTCCCTAAGTAGATCATAAAATGGACTAGGCCTCAAATCACCCGGGTAATTTGATGTATTTAACAAGTATGCAACATCACCCCTATACCCTGCATCACGAAATTCAGGCATAAATTCTTCAAGACTATTTCTAAATCTATTTGTAAGACCTAATGCTCTTCTTTCTAAATCAGGAACTTCTATCATACAATTAACCACCCATTATATCTTAGTAGTTTAACCTTTATAAATCTTTCTATTTTGTTACTACTAAAAAGTCATATTAATTATCTATTTACATTTCCGAAACATTTAAATATTTAGTCTATTTAAATATATAATATGGCAACAATAACTATAAGCGTGAAAGACGATGTGAATAAGGAATTTAGGGAAACGGTCAAGAAAAAACTAGGACAAGGAAAAGGAATTTTAGGCAAAGCAGTAGAAGAAGCAATGGAAAAATGGATTGAAGAAGAAGAACAAATAAAAATAGCTGAAAGGCAAAAGGAGCTTATGAGAAAGGGCTTATACTCCTTGAAAGGATGGAAATTCAATAGGGACGAGATTTATGACAGATACTAACGGCTTTTTTCTTGTTGATTCTAATATCTTGGTTTATGCTTATGATAGAAATGGGAGTTTAAGAAAGAAATATGCTGAAGAGTTGATTAGCAAATGTTTTGATAATAAAATAAGCCTTGCTGTTTCAAATCAAAATTTAGCTGAATTTGTAAGTGTAATAACAAAAAAAGCAAAATTAAGTTTTGAGCAAGCGAAAGTTGAGGTCAAAGATTTAATAAATTCAAATGGATTTATAAAAATTAACTATTCCTCAAAAACAATCCTTTCAGCAATAGACATAGCAAATGAATTCAAAATGTCATTTTGGGATTCGCTGTTGGCCGCAACAATGAAAGAAAATGGAATTTTTAACATCTATACT
Source organism: Nanobdellota archaeon (assembly GCA_038046685.1). Lineage (GTDB taxonomy): Archaea > Nanobdellota > Nanobdellia > Woesearchaeales > GW2011-AR4. The sequence goes on along the minus strand of JBBSVT010000118.1, from coordinate 10,371 downwards.
GAAAATGCGAAAGACTTTAAAATGCCTTGGATAAATGCGGTTAACCCTTTTATTTAACAGTATAATACACCCTTCTGTTATCCTTTCCCTTATTTTCAGCTTTTAAGAACTCTATCGTTCCAATTTCGGAAAGGCTTTTAACATGAGTGCCGCCATCAGCTTGTAAGTCAACTCCGGGAATCTCAACAATTCTTAATGTTTCTATATTTGGAGGAAGGGCACTCGCCAACTTAACTACTCCTGGTAATTTGAGGACTTCTTCTTTTGGCAGGTAATACATTTTGACAGGCAAGTCTTGCTTTACAATACCATTAGCAGTTTCTATATATTTTAGTATTTTTTCCCTATCAAAGTTTTCCATGTTGAAGTCAATCCTTGTCTTGTCTTCATCAATTTGGTTGCCAGTTATCAATACATTCGATTCCTTATTAAATATGGAAATTAGAAGATGGGCAGCAGTATGCATTCTCATGAACTTATATCTTCTGTCCCAGTTAATCTTGCCATTAACTTTGTCGCCAGCCTTTAATCCTGGCTTGCTAACTTCATGGCTTATCTGTCCTGAGAACTTGCCTACATAGACTACAGGATACTCTTCACCATTGCAAATCATAACACCGGTGTCATGGGGTTGACCACCCCCACTAGGGTAAAAAGCACTTTTATCAAGAACTACAAACTTATCATCTTTAATACTTTCAACAGTTGCTTCAAACTCTTTTAGATAAGAGTTACTCATATAAAGCGCGTTTTCCATTTTTAGTCATGTCAACAATAAAATAAAAAAGAAAAAGAAATATTCAATCTCTAGCCAATGAATGTATTGACTTTAGTGCAACTACAATTGCAGCTGGTGCCACGAAAACACCGATCTGGGTAACAACTGCTGAAAGATAAACTCCAGCTTGTGGTATCAATCCCAGAGTATCCTCTGTAGTTTTACTCAATAGCAATACTGCCGCTGCCACCAAAAATGCAGTGGATTCTGGTGCCGAAACATTAAGGATTCCAACTATTAATCCTAATACAACCAACAGCAAGACTAACCAACCTTGCATATCCTGGCTTAGTCTGTTGGAAAAAAGGCCAATACCGATTGCTATTAGCACTCCAATGATAAAAGCCCATTCTCCTAGTTTTTTATCCATTTTAGTACTCCACCTCCATTATATTATGATGTATTAATCCTCTAAATTATTAATATTGAGCTAATATTTAAATTTTTCCGAAAAGTTTAAATAGCAGTATTATAAGGAGTATTTGTTTTAGTGCTTTTGTATAATTGGGAGGTGAAGCAAATGGAAAAGCAAATAGGTGATTACTCATTTATTGTGGGAGTGATTATTGCAATCGTGCTAGGTTTAGCAGCTCCAAAAATACCGCCTACAGCCTCAAATTGGCTTTGGTCCGTTTTGATAGTGCTAGGTCTGTTAGTTGGTCTCCTGAACGTCTCAGGAAAGGAAACAAAAGAATTTTTGTGGGTAACGGTTGCTTTAGTGATAGTGGCGTATGCAGGCAGTGCTCAGATTAGAGAATGGAGCAATGTCCAATTCATTGGACCATACTTAAGCGGAATCTTCAATAGTATAATGGCATTTGTTATTCCTGCAAGTGTAGTGGTAGCATTGAAGGATGTATGGGAGCTAGCAAAGCCGAATGCGTAAGAAGGCTTTTTCTTTTTTATTTTAACTTAAACTATTATATACTAATCTAACTTTCTATTGTCATGAAAATATTGCCCAACGTGGAAATTGTCGATTTAGCCCTGCATTTTAATTCAACGCTGGTAATTGCGGATATCCATATCGGCTATGAGGAATATTTGAACAAGCAAGGCATTATGGTGCCGAGGCTGCAATTCGAAGAACTCACCAAAAGAATGCAAAGGATAATTGATTCCTTGAAGAGCAACAGGATTAATAGGATAGTGGTTAATGGCGATTTAAAGCACGAATTTGGAACTATCTCGCAACAAGAATGGAGGAATACTCTAAAATTTATCGATTTACTGGCAAGGCATTGCATAGAAATCATCTTAATTAAGGGAAACCACGACACTATTCTTGGGCCTATTGCTAAAAAAAGGAATGTTAAGGTTTTGGATAGTATAACAGTTAAGTCAACAACGGAAAAACACGGCAATAAAAATTCAACAATAAAAAAACAGTCAAAAATCCTCCTGGTTCACGGCAATAAAATACCTGGTGAAGAAGCCCTTAAAGAGGTTTCTACAATTATAATTGGGCATGAGCACCCTGCAATTTCCATTAGGGAAGGCCCGAGAGTCGAACAATACAAGTGCTTCTTGAAAGGCAAATTCAAAGGAAAGAACTTGATAGTGCTGCCTTCATTCAATACCATACTTACAGGGACCGATGTGCTTAAAGATGAAATCCTGAGTCCTTTTTTGCAGCAGGATCTCGGCAATTTTAATGTTTATGTTGTTGAGGACAAGGTTTATGAATTTGGGAAATTGAAGCATTTGATGAAAACCTCAATATATAAAAAATTTCAATAAACATTAAATACTACTTCTGAAAAATCATTAAATAAAGGGGCGACAAATGAAATATTCTTTATTTTTGCTGATTTTCATTGTCTTAAGCTTGAATGCAAATGCTTCTTGGCAAACTTATCAGAGTGATTTAAGGAATACTGGAATTGCAGATGGGATAGGGCACTTTCCACTGAAAATATCGAATTTTTCAAATGAGATTTATGGGACAAATTTTCAGCCATTGGTTGATGACCTCAACAATGACGGTTACAAGGAATTAATTATATTTTCCGATGGCTTCCTGCAGATATTTGATTACGAGCTGAACCTGGTGGATGAGAAATTTACGGGAAATACCTTAGGGCAACCAACTTTGTTCAATAAAAATATTATCTTTAATTCAAGAATTAACGGCAAAAATTACTTTTTTGCTTATCAATACAGCAGTTCAGGCTTAAACCAGAAATTTAGAATTAGCTTGGACAATGATGCTGATTTTTCGGGAATAAAATGTTTAAAACTCAATGGCATTAATTCGTGCATTTTTAAAGACAAGCTTAATTATGTCCATATTATTAATGTCGACGATAGAACCGACAGCTCCTATAACACATCCCAATATAATGAAACCCGGCAGACAGTCCCTGCTGTTGGGGATATAGATAATGACGATAGTCTAGATGCGGTTTTCTGGTTCAATGAAGATAACAGAGGTGGGTATGGCTTCTTGGTTTTTGATTTAAACAGCAGGAGTTTAAACACTAATTTTAACAAAAGCGGCATTGTTGACGACATTTTTTCACCTGCTTTCGGCAGCCCGCAGAGTTTCATTTTAAAAGGACAACCTGTTTTAGCTGATTTGGATAATGATAATAAGCTAGAGATTGCTGCAAGCGTTTTTTATCTTAATTGTGTTTATGAAGGTTGCGATTGGTATACTGAATTATTTGTTTATAGTTATAATGGAAGCAAGTTATTTTCAAAATGCGGGATGAACCCTTCGAGAAATTGCAATGATGGTTCAAACTCAAATGAACAATGGGAAGGCACAAACCCGTTTGTAATTGACGCAAATAACGACCTCATTGATAATATCTGCTTCATAAAAGACAAAAAGATAAATTTTTATCCTGTCAATATGACAATAAACTGCTACAATTACTCCGGTGACTTAGTTTTGGATTCTTCAGTATTTCCATACACATTGACCGTCCAAACAGCAACCGTTGCTGATATGGACAATGACGGAAAGAAAGACATCATCACTGAAAATCATGTTTATGCGCAAAATGGCACTTCAATTCTTGGACACGATTTTGGCTCCAAATCCGGAATTCCAGTTGATATTGACGGAAACAAAGGCTTGGATGTGGTATTATCCAAAGATTTCCAGACAAAATTATTTATTGATAGCACAGGCGCTGTAAAAGTATCCGACATTTTAATAAATCCATTTAATCCTTCTGTTGAAGATTTCTTGAGCTGCCAATGGAAGGTTAACGGCAATAATAAGTGGGTTTCTGCTACTGCTATCTGGTACAAAAATAATGATTACTATGGCAGTGAGGATACAGTATGCATTAATTCAACTTTATGCAGCACAGTTAACTATATTCATTCCTCTGCCCTTAGCGAAAATGACGTGTGGAAATGCTCTGTAACAGCAACTGAAGGCAGCAGGAAGTCATTGCCAAAATCAGACACTGCACTTATTCTGGGCAAAAATAATGAATGGACAAGCTTAAACAAAAATCCCCTTTCTTATGGAATTTCTGCTGGAAATGGCTACTTCACAGAATCTGGGGCAACTATGCTTATTTACAATTCCTCTGGCACAGAATTTCAGCCAATGATTGCTGATATCGATGCCAATGGAGAAAATGAAATTGTAGTTTTCTCCAATAACTCATTAATTCTTTTCAATAAAAACCTTAATGTTATCTCACAGAAGCAAACCGGGAACTTAAGAGGCCAATTTGACATCGAAAATATGGACAATGATCCTTATCTGGAAATAATCGCTGTGGTTAACGACAGCAGCAATGATAATTTTGTGATATTTGAGTTTGATGGAATTAGCTTCAATATTGAAACAATGTTTGATGTCACAAGCCAGAACGGGTTTCAAGACATACGATGCATAGATTTTGACAAGGACAATTCAAAAGAATGCATCTTTAGGGATTTTAATGGAATTGTGCATTCCTATCAAATTAACGCAACGAGCCAATTTGATGATGAATTAAACGTAAACATCAGCGATAAAGAAGACAATGTTTATGCCAGCAATGTTAATATTGCCCCATCTTTTGTCGATTTTAATCGAGACAATGGTCTAGATGCTTTGTTTTGGTTTAACGATAATTTCATTGTTGTTGATTCAAACAAAAATATTATTTTGAATGTAGATGTCGGGGCTTTAAACTCAGCAATACGGGATGACTCCTCATTTCTTGGATTGAAGTTTGTGAATTTAGACAAGGCAGCAGATTACGAGATAGCTGTTGCTTATAGGCATGATTACCCAAAGGGCAACAGTTATAAGACAGACATAAACCTTTCATTGTTCAATAGCCAAGGTAAAGCTTTATTTTCAAAGATTATAGACTTTTACAATGTGAACCCGTGCCTGAATGATAATGTGCATTGTCTTGGCTTTGGCTCAGACTTGATTGTTTATGACTACAATAAAGACGGATTTGACGACATTGGAATTTATGTCGATGCAACTTCTTCTTCACCGTATGGAACATTTATCAAGTTTTTTGATAGAAATGGAAAGGAGATTGCATCAAACAGAATTGAATCTAATGAAGGAAGCAGCATTTCAAAATCAATTTCTTTGGCAGACACCAATAATGATAATGAGCTTGATCTCATCTTAAAGAGAAGCATATACAGCCTAGACGGCAACATTCTTTACAATTTTACAGAAACCGCAATAAAACCGCCGATAGTGGTTGATGTCGATAATAACAAGGCTCTTGACTTATTGTGGTTTAACTCCAGCCAATTGCTCTTGCTCTTGGACAACAATACAAGAAAAGCCGACTTGTTTATTGAAGAAAAAGACCTCTCATTTCAGCCCTTAAACAGCACTAGTGTACTCGCCACCTTGCTTGTTCATAACAATGGGCGCTTGAATTTGGATAATGTTAAGGTGAGATTAGCAAATTCAGAAACACTGGAGACTGTTGACAGGGCAATAAGCGTCAGAGGCAGCAACATTAATTTTACTGGAATTTTAGGGCTTGAAAAGTATGACAAGGTTATCGCTCAGGTCGACTATGATGACTCAATTGAAGAAAGCGATGAAGAGAATAATTTTGCCGAGAAAGAATTTGAAGGACTTCCTTATGTTTATATCGACATTAGTGAAGACCAAAATTTGAAACAGCCACTAAATGAAATCAAGAGCTACATTAAGAAAAATCTTGTTTTAGGGTACTTTACAGATGACAAAAGCAATGCCGATATTCAGATTTATCTCGGCAAGACTCACACCTTTAATCGATTAGACAGAGTGCACACTAGGGAAAAATACGGCTGGGGCTATGAATCATTGAGCACAATAGAGTATTTTGACAGGCAGGCAGATGCGCCTTACGCTGGCATTGCCGGAAGCTATATATTAGATGGCAAGCATTACATTGCCATTTATGGCAACAGCATAGATGGCAGTATTGCAGCAGCAATGGAATTCGTCAAAAGACAAGCAGAGTTTCTTGGCGAAAATTCAGAAGCTTCATTCTTTATTGATGATGAGAATGTTCCTGCAATAAGTGTTTATGATTATCTGCATCAGCCTGGAAATGAGCAGTTTTATGGGGAAGATTCTAAAGAATTCGCAAATGTGGTCAGGAATGTATTGAATGGCGAGACTTTCAGCACAGAGCTAAGAACTGTGACAACAACTGATGGGGTTCAATTAAGATTGAAGCACCTTATACCCAACAGAAGCTTATTTTATATGGAGGTGCTGAATGTGACTGGCGTTCCAGTCGATATTCCAGTTGTTTTGTCAAGAGGGATACATAGCAATTTGACAACATGGGAAACTCTTGCAGGAGAGTTTGCCGATTACGGCAGAGACACTTGGCTTATTGAAATAACAGGCGGACCATACGCAGAATGCGATGAATGCCCGAATTATGATTTTTCAGACCTAACAGATAAGTATTGGCCTGCCTTAATTAACGGAATTCTTAATTTTACTGGAAAAGACAAATTACAGTATGTGGGGCATAGCAATGGAGGGAGAATTGCGATTGAATCCTTAGCCAATGGCATGGTAAATCCCAACAAAATTGACACTTTGATTGGAGTTGCAGTTCCAAGCGCTTTTGAGGGATATTCCACTTTTGGATTTTATTTTGGAAAGTATGGAGCGCAAATAATGGAAGATTTACAAGGAAAAGCTCATGTAAGTATGACTGAGATTGGTATAGATATGAGAAAATTATGCAAAATTGATGCTGGATGTAGGTTATTAACGAGAGGTTTGGTAAGTGATAACAAAATGTCATTTAACACTGATAAGCAACTTTACTTATGGATTATTAATACAACTGATCCTCATATCGGAAAAAATCTCGAATTAAATAACTTTTACATTATACAAGGGTGGGTTACAAACGAGAAGGATAAAAATATAAGTCATGATTTTATTGTAACTGAACAAGATGAAAAAGCAATTTATGGTAATATAGGTTCATCTAACAAAAAACATTACAAATTGTGGGGCGCACATACAGCGGGCTGGGATGCAGCATCATTGCCTGATAGAACCATAACCAAAAACATTATAAAGGACGCATTAAATAAAAACTCATTAAATAAGTATAAGTCAAATGAAATCAGCTCAACTTAAAAGAGAGGTAATCAGTACTAATACATTATTAAGAAAAAGTATTATTGCAAGTCTAATAGGTTTTTTCTCTTGGATACTTATTTTTCTTGTTTTTGATCCGCTTGCTGGATTATATAAAATCGATAAATTTGATTTAGATTTAAGTGTAATATTAGCACCTCAATTATATATCCAATCCTTTTTCGTTGGTCTTCTTTTCTTCCTTTTCTTCTATTTCACCCTAAAATACAAAGAAAAATCAAATCTGGCCAAAGTAATTATGTGGACTGGGATAATTCTATATTCTCTATTTTATTTAGGCTATTTGTTTTTATTGTTTTTCTTCAGGTTTACGGATTTGTAAATATTCTATTCCTTGTCAGCTATTTAATCGGATTTTTACCTTATAAGGTTAAAAAAACAAGTGAAAATTCAGGAAAAGTTTGTGAAAAATAAATTGTTATACGAGTGAGCCTACAAAGTGAGCGAAGAGTTTTTGAGCTGCCGAAAGTCCGTTGGTGACGTAATTTTTGGTTATATAACTATTAACAAAAACTGCGAAGCAGACTCTCTTAAAAAGTCAAGACTTAAGTGTATCTAAATTATACTCAAATTGTGATATCGGTATATATAAATTATAACTTTTTTGTGTGTTATGGTTAGTGAACTGCCAGAAATAGATATAAAAAAGAAATTAAAAGAAATCAAAGATAAGGGATTTATTAAATCTTTAAGAAAGGACAATACTGGCATTGGGTATACTCTCGAAGAACTTCTTGGAATCAAAGAAAATAACGTTGGCGAACCTGATTTTATTTATAATGGAATAAAAGTAGAACTTAAAGCGCAAAGAAAAAAGGCAGGTTCAAGAGTCACTTTATCAACAAAATCTCCAATTTGGGACCCATTAAGAGATAGGGAAATAATAGGTAAGTTAGGTTATATAGATAAGAAAGGAAGGCAAGCCTTGAAAGTAACGCTTAAAGTCAATCATTTTAATCCTAAGGGTTTTAAATTGAATTTTGATAAAGATAGATTAAATATAGTGCATAAGGATTTCGGTGTTGTTTGTTATTTTAAATTCTCTGACTTAATTGAAGCGACAAAAACAAAATTATATGAAAATCTATTATTGGTGTTAGCAGATAAGAAGAAAGAAAGTGAAGATGAATACTTTCACTACGTTGAAGCTACCATATTTTCAAATTTTAATGAAAATAATTTCAAAGATTTAATGATAGATGGAAAAATTGTATGGGAATTCAGAATGCATTTAAAAGAATCTGGATTTGCACGCGACCATGGCTCTGGATTAAGAATAAGTAGGAAATACCTTCCTAATTTATTTGAAAGAACAGAAAAAATATTATGATTATCCTTTCTCTAATACAACAATCCATTCTTCATTCATTGTAACCCCATGATTGCCGCTCACATTTGTCGGGCTGTTTATTTTTGGCATCCTTTTATGCGGAATGTTCCTAATAAACGTATTGTGATGCTTGTAATGATTTTTAGCTTGGAATAATTCAAGAATTATTTCATCTGTTGGAATTTGAACACCTTTTACTGTCCTGTTTCCAACTACAAAGCACAAGAAAGCCCTTTTTTTGGTTACTCTATGCAATTCTTGAACACATTTATCAAAATCTACATAAAAGCTTAGTACATCTCTTGCCCTTATAGGATCAACATCAGCTATTTTTTGCAATGTAGTCTTTAATGTTGGTGAACCTAAATCGTGAATCAAGTCTTTTGTAGGAATACCGCCTAGGCTAACCTTATCTATAGCTAAAACTTTTTTCTGGTCATATCCTAACCATTGCAAGGCCAAGCGTGAAAATTGGCCATAAGCTACAGTTGTTCTGCTATCTCCATAAGGGGGAGATGTAACAATTAAGTCCACTTCTCCATCTTGAATTGAAGTTTTATGCCTTGAATCTTCTGCCAAAATATTGACTTTACAATTTTTATTATATTCTTCAAAATATTGTGCCATGCTGGTTATGTTTTCTTTTAATTTTTGCCTAAAAGTGGAAATTGCATCTGGCTTATGTTTTTTCATCATCTCTGGACTTATTCTGTAAAGCTTATACTCTCTGTTTCTTGTGTTAGATACATCTCTAACTGCTTCAGAAAAAGCTACCAAGAAAAAGTTTTTAATGTCTTTATTTTTTACTTCTGAAATGTTTTTTCTAATAATTGCTAAATCCGTTATAACTTGTGGCTTAAACCAAAAATCGATATTAGGAAAATTTGGCTTTTCTATTTGTTTTTGGTTAAAATTAACTTCTTTTTTGTCATCTAAGCATTTTTCCATTAATTCGTGATATTCTTTCCATAAAATTTTAGTATCAATAGGAGTTGTTTTTACTTTAGAGATTAACAAAGCCAGAGGATTTATGTCTATTCCGTATGCTTTCTCAAAATTATTATGCAAGGTGGCCTCTAAAAGTGCTGTTCCAGAACCCACAAAAGGGTCAAGAAGAACTTTGGCGTTTTTTCCGTATGCTCCGATTAACCTTCTTGCTACCTGGGGTATCATCATAGCGGGATAAGTATGGAAACCATGATTACTATATTTAGTAAAATCTTTTCTAAAGTCCCATGATATGTCTTTATACTTTATTCCTTTACTTTGAATTAAGTTTGTCGATTGCATTTTTACCCAAAGTTGTTAGTTCATATAGTCTGCCTTTCCTGCTTTCTTCGTTAAGGCATTTGACCATGCTGTTTTCTTTTAGCTCTTTTAAGAATATGCTGACATGATTAAGTCTTATATTAATTTTATGTGCTATCTCAGAAGGGGTTAATGTATCATTGCCTATTGCTTTGATTATTTTTGACCTGTACCCGCTTGATTTCAGCAAAGATATAGCTTTAACCATTCTCTTTTCCATCCCTTCTGTTTAAGCACAATTATATATAACCTTAACTACAAGTTAGATATAAGATGGATACATATATAAATGTGTAAAATAATTTGAGCGCCTATCCACCAGTCAATAGACATGGTGGCATTACG
>JBBSVT010000117.1:0-7279 GCA_038046685.1 Nanobdellota archaeon | reverse complement strand
GAATGTCTTGACTATTTTGGAGATTTTTTTATTATGGGATTAAGGTAACAGTCCCCTCTAAGAGAATGCCAAAGGAAAGTATAAAGGATATAGTTGTTGGTATGCCTATGCCCGCCAGTGTCGAATAACCGAAAAATTATCCTTTAAAGATATTCTCGAGCCAACCGCTATAATATCCGCAAAACATCTTCTTAAAGAACTCAATATTTTGCCGCGAAAGCGACGTATTGAAAATAAAAAGTAAAAATTCATTTAACAATCCGGCTGAGGATTCGGCAAACATAACTGATTTATTCCAGATCTCACTTCAACAGAAGTCATAGCCCACGGCCCACAACCTAAAGCATTACAAATTCTTATATTCACAGAATAAATCCCTGGAGGAGTATTGACGGGAATGCCATACATCAAAGGAGAGGACTCCTCCGCTTACAATTTTCTCAACCTGCTTCGCCACTTCATCAGATATCACATTAAAATCAAGCCGTGCCTTTCAATGCCTTCCCGTTCATCTGCAATTCCTTAATCTTTGTTCTTAAGAAATCAATTGTTTTAGCATTATCCTGGTGGTTTAAAATATTACCGCATTCAGGGCACCTATATTCCAAGTCAACTGCTTTTTCAAATCCCACCCTTATACAGGCGTTCGGGCAAAGGTAAAAATTGCCAACATTTTCCTCTTCTTCCTTTAGCCTGAAAGTGTACTTAGCCAACTTCTCCCTGTTTGTTTTATCAAGCAGTTCTTTAACTCTCTTCTTATTGAAAGTCCAATAGCTGATGTACCATCCTTTTTGCCTGTCCTTTTTCCTGTAATAGCTCACCAGGTTATGGTTATAAAGCCGATAGAGAATGTTTCTAACTTCATGAATATCCCTGTCTACTTTCTCAGCTACCTTAAAGTCAGAAATATTCTTTTTATCTTTAAGATATTCAATTATTTTTATAGTGTCCTCTCCTACAATCTCCTTTACCGTGTCATACATTTTTGGATTGGTTAGTTTCATATTAGTTTTACCATGAATCCCACTCTTTTAAGGTTGAGGATAGAAGAGGTGATAGAAAAACTCTAATTCTCCCTTAAAAAGCGGGATAATTTAAAAATATAAATACATCTACGCACCTTTATTCTATGCCTTTGCACCCCCTTTTTCCCAAAATGTGGAACGTAATAACTTGATTATTTGCTGCAATAGATTTAGAATGCTATTGCATACTTTAAGAATATTTGTAGTATATAAAGTTTACTATTCTATAAACTATGTTTTTTAAAACATATGTCTAATAATATATCTTAAACTAATGAATCTGTTTTAGAGCTCTTTAATATGTCGGAAATCGCAAAGGCGTATACCCTATTAGCTTCAGTGTAGGGAAAGCCAGCGATTTCCGAGCATGCTCAAAAACTCCGCCACACGCTCCGTACTTTAGTGCGGAGTTTTTGACACTTCTAAGAAAACTTTACACTTTCTTGAAATCTGCTTTTGTCTTTTTTCTTGAGAAAATCAGATTTTTCTTATAAAAAATGGTCAAACATAAAAAATAAAGTGATTATTTTGGTTTATTAATTTTTGGATTTTAATATTAAATAATCCAAATTTTATCAGTATCTTTCAACTATTCATAATCGCTTTTATGGGTTATTGATATCTCTAGTCTTCTGTAATTCACAAAGCTGACTTGTTATTCCCTCTAATTGCAAGGAAATTTCTTTGATTCTTCCTAAATCTTTTGTGTACTGTGCGCACTTAGCCTCGATAAAATTCTCATATTTTGCGTCATCAGCCACGAACTCAAATGGTCTTCTTTGCTCATAATAATACTCCTCAAATCTTTGCAAGATTTCTGGATTATGAGCCTCCACTATTATTCTTCCCTGTTTATCTTTGGCAATTCTATAAGCACCTCTGCGTATGCCCTCAAATATTTTATTGTCGGTTGTTTTATGGATACTTGCTGGGAAAATATCTTGTTCTCTGCGGCCCAGAATTCCAACAAAAGTGCTAGGGGCATCTTCAAACAAAATATAATGCAAAGGCTTCAGGCCAGAAGAATTCAATTTACCCATGTATCCGACCATGATTATTCAGGATAATTAATTCCTATAAGAATTTATTTGTTTCGTGGCAATACTGCAAATTTCCTAATATTTTTCGTATATAAAAAAACATAACCTTTATAAATAATGTAAAATTTCCAAATCAGCTAAAATATTTGTAATTAGGAGGTTTATTGAAAAAATGGCTAGGGGAAAAACGCATATTAACCTTGTATTTATTGGTCACGTAGACCATGGAAAATCCACAACAGTAGGAAGATTGCTTTATGATACTGGCACTATTGACGAACAAACTATGAGAAAGTTAAAAGAGCAGGCAAAAGAGCTTGGGAAAGTTGGATTTGAATTTGCGTTTGTTATGGACAACTTGAAGGAAGAGCGGGAAAGGGGGCTTACAATAGATTTGAGCCATAAAAAATTTGAAACTCAGAAATACTATTTCACAATTATTGATGCGCCTGGGCATAAGGATTTCATTAAGAATATGATTACGGGAGCTGCGCAGGCAGATGCTGCTGTCTTAGTTGTTTCTGCAAATCCAGGAGATGGTGTGCAAGCTCAAACAAAAGAGCACATTTTCTTGGCGAGAACGCTTGGGGTCAACCAGCTGATAATTTACATCAACAAAATGGATATGGCAAAATATGAAGAAAAAAGGTTTAATGAGGTAAAGGAAGAAGTTTCTAATCAGCTTAAATTAGTTGGATACAAGCTGGAGGACATTCACTTTGTTGGCGGCGCTTCTTTCCCCGGCGACAATGTCGCTAAAAAAACATCCAATATGCCATGGTACAAAGGCGGAACCCTTTTGGAGACATTAGATATGCTGAAACAGCCGCAAAAACCAACACAGCTGCCGTTAAGGCTGCCTATCCAGGATGTGTATAATATTACTGGAATAGGAGTTGTGCCGGTTGGCAAGGTTGTGACAGGGGTCATGAAAGTAAATGACAAGATAATAGTTGTGCCCGCAAGAGAAGGCAAAGGCATTGCAGGAGAAGTTAAATCAATAGAAATGCACCATGAGCAGCTGCAGGAGGCAGAGCCCGGCGACAATGTCGGATTCAACCTTAGGGGCATTGAGAAAAAGGATATAGCAAGAGGAGACGTTTTGGGGCATGTCAGCAATGCGCCAACAGTCGCAACAGAGTTTACCGGACAGATTATTGTATTGAACCACCCAACTGTGATCACAGTTGGCTATACACCTGTCTTCCACGTTCACACAGCGCAGGTCGCATGTCAAATCACAGAAATAGTTAAGAAGTTAGACCCGGCCACAGGCGCAACAAAAGAAGAAAAGCCTGATTTTATAAAGAATGGAGATGCGGCTATTGTAAAAATAAAGCCGATACAGCCGTTATGCATAGAAAAGCAGAGTGAAGTCCCTCAAATGGCAAGATTTGCCGTGCGTGATTCCGGCGTTACAGTGGCTGCAGGTTTGTGCATTGACCTAGTGAAAAAGTAATTTTTATAATTAAAACAACAAAACTCAAAGTTTATCCAAGCTCATTTTGAGGATCATGGTAAACTAAAAAATTATCATGTAGCACAAGGTTGTTGTCATTCAACACCATATTCGTGCGATTGAAAATGGTCTATTTTTTTGATGAAACTTTTTTCGGAAAAAGTTTCTCGTTGTAAAGGGACGGAACTGTTTATGCAAAAAGCAAGAATAAAAATAGCGAGTATTGAAATAGCCAAGATAAACGAAGTTTGCGGCTTCATTAAAGACATAGCTGACAAAACTGGTGTCGAGATGCGGGGCCCAATCCCGTTGCCTACGAAAAGACTAAAAGTTACAACAAGAAAAAGCCCGGATGGAGAAGGCACTGCAACGTGGGAAAGGTACGAAATGAGAATTCATAAAAGATTAATTGATTTGGGCCTTGACGAACGCGCATTAAGGCTGGTGATGAGGGTCCCTATTCCTGAGGGATTGAATATTGAGATTGAAATGATTGAATAATTGTGAATTATGGCTGGGTTCTCTGTTTTGAGCTGGAACGCACAAGGGATAAGACATTATGCAAAAACAGATTTTGAAAAAATATTGCCTTTTCTGCATTCCTGCGCTTCGGATGTTATATGCCTGCAGGAGATGCCGGAAGCTAAAAGCAAGCTGGCTTTCTTGGAAAAATTAGAACAATACACATCTTTTATACCAAAATATAATAATCCTCCATCTTTTGGCGGGAACCATAATCACAACATCATTTTAAGCAGATTTCCAATTGAGAAAAGCGGAGAAATAACTTTTCCTGAAATTATAAATAAACAGAAGCTGGAAGGTGCTATCTGGGCTGATATTTCTATAAATAAAATTCGTTTAAGAATTTATAATTGCCATTTTGGGTTGTTCGGATTTGGCTTTGTAGAAAGAATTCGGCAGCTGGAAATCATTTTAAAACACGCCTTAAAATTTGACGGGTCAACCATAATCTGCGGCGACATGAATACTACCATTCCAAGGCACGGCCTACCGAGGAAAATTGTTCAGTGGTTCTATAAAATCCCTCCAGGCTCGATGCGCTACCATAATGACTATTTTGAAGAAGATGAGCGTTATGCTTTTGCAGGAAAAGCGCAGGAGTATGGTTTTACTGAAGCAGCTGACATCAAAAAACCAACATGGTCATTGCCCTACATTAATTATGAGCTATTTAATTTAAAACTCGACTGGTTTCTTATAAAATATGTTCAAGTGAATGATATATGTTTAGGCCCTTATATCTCTGACCACCGCCCTATATCGGCTGAGTGCTTTTTAAAAATCAACAAACATTTATAAACCAAAAATAAAATCTGATTGTAAATGCCGGGATCGCGTAATCCGGTATCGCGCAAGCCTGGAACATTGGCGGAGAAAGCTTGTTTCCGAAAGGATGTCTGGGTTCAAAATCTTGTGACGTTTGCGTTATAGCACGAGTGCCGTTGCCTGACTTGACATTGGCAGCAGCCAAGTCACGAGATGGATTTCCCAGTCCCGGCGTTTTGCTCCCATGGTGTAGTCCGGTAACCTTTTGCGTTCGCAAAAGCTTAACCAAAATTCGCGGGTTTCGCTGCGCTCAAGCCCGCAAAATGGTTGGACAAACAATCATTCGGCCCTCTCGAGGCCGAGACTCGGGTTCAAACTTCGAAAAGTGTACTTTTTGGTGAAAATCCCGATGGGAGCATCTTTCTAAACCTTTTTAAACTCATTTTCATTTCTACTTTTCAATGGCAAAAACATATACGGAATTGGAAGCGTGGGCAATTTTCACTGGAGCATTAGTGATAGGGGTTGTGCTAACCAGCTTTTTTTGGGCATTTATTACGATTCCCGAAGATGTTAAGAAAATAGAAAATGAAATTAAAAACGCAACAGAATTTGTCGGTATGGACAAACCTGAGGATTTCATTACCTTTTGCGATAAGGTGGACGGCAACTCAAACTGGGACAATAGTGGTTTTAGGCAGTGTATTATTAAGGATAACTCAGAGAAAAATTTAATAGTAATGAACTTATTGTGCAAAAAGTTCAACTTAAGTTTGAGCTACGGCTCTTTTGGTGTTAAATGTGAAGGAAAAGGCTGAAGAATCATCCCTATACCGGCATTTTGAAACCGTTTTTATGTTTTGGCATAAAAATACATAGATTATGAATCATAACTTTTAATCCTTGAAATTTATGTCTCGCCGAACGCCAGTTGTGGAATTTTTGGTTTTTAAGATTTGAGATTTATAGAAAAAAATAAGACAAATTTTTAAGTATCACATTCAAAAGTGATAGTGTTCTTAAGTATTACATGCTCCTCTGGTGTACCGTACCAAATTAATCTTACACCATATTTCTTATTTGGCAAAAATTTGTTATCCAACAATAATCTGAATTTATTAGGACTAATTTGCAAAAATTTATCCTTGTCTATGGCAGATGCGAATCTCTGATTGACGTCATCTGATTCTATTTTTGCTTCAAAAGGAAATCTAAACTCTGGATTATCCATAATGCTATCTTTCATCTCAAATTCTAACTTGTTATCTTGCTTGTAACAGACTGGATTGTATACTCTACCAAAGTCACTATCATAGAAACAATCGCTTACCTTACCCAAGCAATGATAAGTGGACGAAGTATCAGTCATCGATGGGTCAAAGGTGAAAGAAACACCATTGCAAGTACAGGTCTTTGGAGAGTTACCCCAACCATCATACGAATATCCCGCAGATGAGGATATATTAAATAGTAGTAAAAATGATAGAATTGGCACAATCAATGCTAACGGTATTGTGAGGAAAATACTTTTTAGATTTCCGATTTTTTCCGATAAACTTATGTAAAGTGAAGCTGGGACAAATGCTGAGGCAGACAGCAATAGAATTTCAAAAATATTACCCAGAAATAAATTTTTAAAAACTAGGTGTCCAGATAAAAATAACGATCTGATGGAAAAGTATATGATAGAACAAATAAATGCAATAAGTAAAAACTTTGCTTTTCTATTCATTTATTTTAAAATTTATTAACAGATTTATTAATCTATCTAAATCTAAGCGGTTATGATTCATCTATTATATTCCAAGTCTTCGCTTAATGCCGTGCATTATACATTTCATTTCCTTTAACTTAACTTTTACCGAGAAAGTTTTTTCAGAATATCATAAACATCTTTTCTATGGCCAAAATGAAGGACAGATATACTCATTTGATTCTTATCAATTTGATAAAGAACTCGGTGCTTACCAATCTTCAAACTCCACAAATTTATAGAAGTAAGATGTTTGCCTAATTCGTAATTATCTGATAATTCCTCAAGTTTTTCATAAATTCTATTCACGTATTCTTTTTCTAACTTAAGAATTTTCTTCTTAATCTTATCAGGAATAATTACCTCATATTTCATTTTTGAGGTCTTTTAAAGTTGTGAACTTTCCTTCTTCTATCTCTCTTTTTGATTCTTCTATCTCCTTTAAAATATCTTTATCACTTAATATTTCAATAGTTTCTAATAATTCTTCATACTCAGCTTTAGAAATAGTTACAGATTCTTTCAATTTTTTGTATTCTTCAGCAGGTATAGTAACTGTTTCAGTCATGGTAATGTTATAATAATCTAACAACTATTTAAAACTATCGGGGCTTGTTTATTGGAACCGTATTTTATTTAATATTAAATTATTTAATATAACTAGACTTTCGCAGTTTTCCTTATAAACACCTCTTCAAAGACCATCATTCGT
>JBBSVT010000116.1:0-4659 GCA_038046685.1 Nanobdellota archaeon | reverse complement strand
AGAAGAAAGTTATCTTACTTTAACCTATTAAATGGTTAATATCCACGCAACGCCTAATAATCTTTCTTTCTTCTTCTCTGTATTTGTAAACCATTTCATTTGACCAAGAAGCCGGGAATAAATCAACAATATTTGAAGATCCTATTCCCCTTAAATTCCATTTACTAAGCAAATTTTTAAGCTCTAAATCTTCTTGTTGTCGTATCAATTCTTCACTAGTATAGGCTGGTAAAGTTCTTTCAATTCTGGGCATGGCAACTAGTCCATCAGATAAAGGCAACATAGATTGGTCCAGGTGAAAAATATACCTATTTTGATAATTAAGGCTTCCGTCTGGATTCCTTACTCCGACAATAACAACTTCGTCCACATTAAAAGCGTCTTTCATAATGCGTTTGTACTGTTCTTCTGATATACTCGCACCAATTTCCTTATAAGTATCGTATGTTATTAAGTAATCATCAGCGCCATTGAATAATATTTTCTTGCCTTCATCATTTCTTGCTATTATTACATTTCCGCCAGCAAACTCAACTGGAACTCTTTGCACATTTACTCCTGTAGATTCCAACTGATACATAAATTCATTTCCAGGATTATCTGCAGATTTACGTTGCCCACCACCAAGGTAAGTTAAAGGGAGATTTTGTACTTCATTGTCACCTTTGCTGAAGTCTTGGGCCCAAACACTACCTCTTTGTCTCAAAAGCACCCGCAAAAAAGTAATTCTTGAAAAAATACTATCCGGAATATTCAATCTTATAAGATCGATGTCTGAGTTTGATTCAATAAAAAGTTTGATTTGGGTGTATTGCGGGAGTTGATTTATAATATCTAAGTGAGTTTCAAATGAGTCCGGGTTACCTCCCAAAAATGATAAAGTAATACTATTTAAACTGTGAGCATATTCAGGCTTAAAATTATGCTCTCTTCCAATGTTTGATTCAAATTCTTCTATAGCTTTTACTATTGCTTTTGCCAGAGGAGATGCAGCAGTCGATTGAGTTTTAATTTCATCAATTAAAGACCTTGCAGTTTGTTCAGGAACACTTGTTAAAATTTCTATATTAACACTTGATTGCGGTATATTTTGGCTAGTTAAAATTTGTATAGCCTGCTGCGAACTTATAGAATCTGGTATTATTTGTTCAATATTTTGTGTAACATGATTTTCTACACCTACAAAAGGTATAGAAAAATCAGAGCTATCAAATCTTCCTGCAGCTCCACTAAAATATAGCTTTAAAGTTCCATCTAAATTAATAGGAATTTCCCCATTAGAAAAAATTGGATCTGGCCTAATACCTCCGACAGTAATATCTGGGTTAAGAAAATCTGGAGGAAACAATACTGGCTCAAGTGGGATTGTGTTCACAGCTCCAAAAATATCTGGTCCTGGCGTTTGAGTAATTTGAGGTTGCACGGGGGATGGAATTCTGGAAAGATCATATGGTTGTATCGGAGGTATAAAAAATGAACTGCTAGTTTCTGGAGGATTACTTAAAAAATATGGATAAGTTGGATCTCGAGGAATAACAGTAAATCCACCACCAACTTCACCTGGTGTATTTACAAAAATTGATGAAGATGGTTGCAAACTCGGTTCACCAAAAGATTCACCAGGAAACTCTTCTTGCTTAGAGATTCTAGCTCTTGAAACTACAGAATTAGTTCTACTGGTAAGAAAAGTTAGTATCCGCACAATATCTTCAAGAGAAATTCTAGCATCTTGAAAAAAATCAGTCATACTCACATAACCTACCGATTGGCGGTTAGAAATTATTTCGCCATTTTCACTGACAGAGCCAATTATTAATCCATTACTTTGCTCTATGTTGTACACATTACCAACTTTCCTTACAATATAATCTAGTATCGCACCATTACTTGAATAAACTTCTCCAAGTCCAGAAGTAGGGTTAAAATTTATATCAAAAACTCTGCCATCATTTAATCGGGCCGTATATGCAGGAAGAAACTTATCACTGATTATTTTACCGAAGAAACGATTCTTAATACCAAATATGCGTCCATCTTCTTTAACAAAATATAAGAGTAGATTTCCACGACCGTCGATTATGGGACCTTTAGGGCCTTTTCCGGAGTCATCTCTAGGACCCGGTATATAATAAGCTATATTCGCTCTATGTTTGAACTCTTGATATGGAATCAATTTAGGATTCCCATCATTTTGATCTATTATAAGACCGTTAATCTTCTGAGAATCGGGATCTCTAACTAGACCATTTGAATCAAGCTGAAAAGTTGGCGTAAATTCCAAATTGTCACTGCTGGGTCTGCCGGGACCTTGTGTTAAATGCCCTACTATAAAACTTCCAAATTTGACATCAAATTTTCCATTATCTTTCCACTTTATAGTGTATGGGGTTTGCCCACGTAAAAATATAAGTGATCCCACTCTCTCGCCTTTAAATAATGCAACCTCTCTATTTATATCGCTACCTGGGTCAAAAATAAATGAATAGACTCCAAGATTATTTCCATTTTCATCCCTTAAATAAAAATGCCATTGTTCATTGACTCTGGCTTTTGTTACCCCAGCTTTTTCCAAATTGTTTCCTATCTTATCAAACTGAACCTTATAATAATCAATCACTTCATTAGTATTTTGGTGGTATATGGTTGTATTCAACTCCCACTCTCCGTTTTGGTCTTTATCCTTAATAACATACTTAAATAATGCACCTTTATAGACGTTCATCTCACTAGGAATATCAAAATTATTTGTTATTCGGCAATCACGGTTTGTGCTCTCTAAAGTTTCTCCGCAAAACTTAATTCTTTGAGCTTTTACTATCTCATTGGTTATATCAAACAATCTCCCATCAGGAATTTCAACTTCAACCTTATACTTAGCCTTAATGATAACCCCATTAGAATTCCTTTTTACATTATAGAAAAAAACTAATTCATCCTGTTCATTGTATCATATTCTTTCGTTTGAATCAAAATTAAGTGAGTTGTAATTAAAATTTTTTTCATCAAATCTATAATTTGGCAGAAATTTAACAGTTGTTGTTTTTAGTTCTACGTCTTGACTTAATGCAAGAACAGAATAAATATTTATAACAGCGATTGCAGCAAACCATATCAACTTAAATTTATTCCCTCCTATTTTTTTCATTTTGCCAAATTCTTAAAATCAAACTGTTTCAATCACTTCGCTTCTAGTTTTCAAATATTTACACAATTCGATTGCAGTCGCTCCAATGTTTGATACAATAACTATTAAAAAGAATTGTGGAACTTTGAGCCCATCCCTTCATCTTTTCCTTGATTTCCTTATGCCTTGCAAAATCTCTTCTTTACTCATCTTTTCTGTGATAATCTCAATTTCTTTTACACTGTCTCCTCTATTGATGCCTAATCTTTGGAAGAATTCTATGGTTTCCACTGGTCCGAGCTCTTTGAATAAGGCTGCTATTCCCTTTTCAATCAATGGGTGGTGCATTTCAGTTTCCATTTTGCTAGCATATCGTCCTTACAAGCTTAACAGGATTGACTATACAGAGTATAATATCAAGGTAGAGTTTTTAATATCAAGGCTTAATAAAAAACTTTCCATTTTTGGACTTTCCTAATAATTCATTGTCATAGGTGGCAAAAGAACCGCAACCTGATAAAACTGTTGAAGCGTTATACCATTGTTTAAGGCATTTTTTCCGCCATGATGCCTTGCAATAATATGGTGAGCCTCATTTGATGGATTTCTATGCCTGTAAACGTCTGTAATCGCATTAAAGCAGTTCCGGCACTTGTTCTTGTCCCTTGCTAAAACTCCTTTTCTCCACTTTGCTATACTGAAAACCTTGCCTTGATTGTATCCCAGTCTTGGCTCTAGGTAATTCAAGAGCTTGGTCTGCTTGAAACAAATCATAACAAGCTAGAGAAAAAGGGTTTAATATCAATACTAGTCCTCGTCAGAAAATAATCATTTTATCGTCGATAAATTGAGATGATTTCATGGAATAGAAAATTGTACAAGAGAGGCTCTAGTTTTGAAACTACAATTCCGATGCCGCTTCTCTTTGCCCTTGACAAGAAAAAAAAACACAATGTGATTTTCGCATATGATGAAGAAGCTAACAGATGGTACATTAAGTTCGAGGAAAATAAAGGAGACAAACAAAACTTGGACGAAAGGCTCTATTAGAAATCAATAGCATAAAAAATCAATAACAAAAACAATGAGGTGAATTGAATGGGCAGAAAATTTGAGGATGTAATTGACATATTGGAGTATGACGAGCTGAGGCGTTTTAAAAATGACCTTGACACCGGAGCAATCACGTTAAAGAAATTATTGGAAGAAAAAATGAAAACCATGCATAGGCTTTTGCCAAACTTAAACTACAGGTTATGGACTGTTAGTGAGCGCATGCTGAACACGTCGCGAGTGCTTCGTGCTTACACACCGCTTCTATCAAACTTGTGTTTTACAAGTGTCCTATGATGTCTCTTTTCAAGGTGGGTTTCGTGCTTAGATGCTTTCAGCACTTATCCCTTGGCGCGTAGCTGCCCTGCGTACCCTGCTGGATAACAGGTGGACCAGAGGCGCCGAACTTCCGTTCCTCTCGTACTAGAAAGTCCTTCCCTTCAGACATCAGCATCTCCAGTAGATATTAAACAAACTGCCTC
>JBBSVT010000115.1:0-9037 GCA_038046685.1 Nanobdellota archaeon | reverse complement strand
TGCCCTTAATCTGAATTTTATCTCTTTAAAGCTGCCTTGTAAACCTCAATTGTTTTTTCAACATTATGCTTCCATAAGAAATTCTTGAGCACTCTCTTTCTTCCGGCAGAGCCCATTTTCAGCCTTAACCTATCATTCCTTAATAAGAGAATCAATTTTTTGATTAGCTCATTTAGGCTGTTTGGCTGCACTCTAAATCCTGTGGCATTGTCAACTATAGCATCCCCTGTGCCGCCAGATTTACCGCCAATTGCTGGTTTGCCCATGGCAGACGCCTCGATATATACAATGCCAAATCCTTCAATTCCTCCTTTATCCTTAATTGTATTGCTCATAAGGACAAACACATCGCATAAGTTAAAGTAATTTGCAATTTCTGAGTTGCTGACATAACCAAGAAATCTCACTTTTTCTTCCAAGCCAAGCGATTTAGAGAGAACCTTCAAATTTTCAAGTTCGCTTCCCCTGCCTATAACCAAATAAGCCAAGTTAGGAACTTTTTTGATAACCCCATGCAATGCCTTAATGACAATGTCAATGCCTTTCCTCTTGACAAGACCGCCAACGGAAAGCAATATTTTTTTGTTTCCCAGATTGAGTTCCTTTTTCATCACTTCTCTGCTCTTGGTCACTTTCAGCTTTTCCAAATCTACGCCATTATTAACAACAATTAATTTTTTTCTATCGCAGTTTAAAGCAGCTAAGTCAAATGTGTACCTGCTAACAGCCATAATCTTTTTTGGGAAGAATAGGTACATTCTTATTAGAAAGTTATGCAGGTAATTTTTTGGGCACACATCAATGCCATGTATTGTTGCCACTAATGGAACTTTGATGATTTTGGAGGCAATCCAGCAGAAAAAAGAATTCAAGCCTACAAAATGAAGATGGACTATCTCAATTTTGTACCTCAGTTGAAGTATTTTAAAAAAAGCCTTGAAGCTGAAAAACATGCCCTTCATTAGGCTTCGAGAGCCAAGCCTGTAAACAACAATCCCATCAATGATTTCCTTTGAATCAAAATCACTGCTCGAAGTCAATACAAATACCTTATGCCTCTGCTTTAAAAGCTCTTTAGCTTGCTCGTGTACAAAAAGGCCCAAGCGCAAGTCGTATTTATTTGGATAAATGTAGCTAATTATGAGTATATTCATACCATGAAGAAGAATAATTGCATTTAAAAGCTTATTTGATATCAATTTTAATAAAGTTTTATAATCCCAAACTGAAATCCCTGCTTATCCTTCAGTTTTTTTAATTTAAAGGATAAAATGAATAATACAAACACAAACAGGGAAAAACTTGCAAAGAGAATAGAAACCCATGAGAAGTACTCAAAGTACGACATTAATAAGTGGATTTTCGGAATATTAAAGATAAAGGGCAAAGAGTCAGTTCTTGATGTTGGATGCGGCACAGGAAAGCAGCTGATTCCAATAGCTGAAAAGACAAAAAACTTAGTTGTCGGGGTAGATGTCAACAAAGAGTCTTTAGAATACATCAAGAATGCAATCGGCCAAAAACCAAATGTTAAATTAGTTATTTCCTCAATGGAAGAGATGTATGAAAAACTCAGGCAATATCCTAAATTTGACGTCATAATCTCATGCTTTGCCATTTACTACGCCAAAAAGCCTGAAGAAACTCTTCTTCAATTGAAAGAGCTCTTGAAAGACAATGGCAGGCTGTTCATTTGTGGACCTGGCATCAACAACAACAAGGGACTGCTTGACTTGCATGCCAAAATTGGAAAGCTGCCTAAAATGCACAAGGGATTTTTTGAAAATTTTGCAATTCCATTTCTTAGGCATAACTTCAAGAATGTTGAAGCATCTATTTTTAAAAACCCGATATCATTTCCAAATTTTAATTCACTTTTGGAGTATTGGCTTTCTTACAGCATAGGCGATAAAAACAAGGTTGAGAAATTTACAATGGCTGCTCAGGCAGAATTTAGAGATGGGAAGAGATTCACAACTACCAAGGAAGTCATTGGCATTCTGGCATTTAATTAATTTTGAAAAATTCCTTCTATTATGCTTACAAGCGAAGTTGCTTCGCGCGACCACCAAATTGGATGGGTTAAAATGCACAATTTATCTTCTTTCTTTATATGAGTACACATGCAGCCCTCTCTCCATCTGAATGAGCTGTCAGATATGTATTTCATCTGCTTTAGGAAAATATCAGAATAGGCGTCATATTCCAGACCAAGCTCTGATGAGAAAGATTCCACCATATTCAGCTTATCTGGACGGCTTTTGTCATTAGCATTTTTTGCCCGATGCAACGCAGCGCCAAAAATTTTTTTATTAAGCAAAGCTTCGAACTTTATTTTCTCTATCACAAAATTCTTTTTGAAATTAGCAAGAACATTTTGATTATGCTCATAATGGAATCCTATCTCGTGGCCAAGCTTAGATATACTCTTCATAATTTCAAGTTCACTGCCCTCAAATGGATTAAAGATTCCGCGAGTCCTTATAAAATAAGTGGATTTTATGCCTAATTCCTTTTCCGCATTGGCCATTATAAGGGCGTGCTTCAGAGACAAGTCTATGTCATGCCTCATCACAATAAATTTTTTTTTTGGCTTAGCATTCAAATAGTCGTGCATGCCATAAAAAGAAAAACCAAGCTTCTTGCCTAAATTTATTGCTTCTTTATAGTGTTTGTATGTGAAGTTGCATTTCATTTCATCAATTTGCTGCCTAAGTTAGAGTATTTTTTACATCGATAACCTTGTTTTTGACCACTTTTAGTTTATCCTTATACTTATATTCCTTATTCATTAAAATTATCACGTCCATCTTGCCAAAATCGTACAGGTAATTCACATTGAATTCCTTCTCAACCTCCTCTTTCGAATATAATGGGTCCAGGCCGTAAACATCATACCCTTTTTTCTTCAGCAATCTAATCAAGTCTATTGACCTGCTGTAGGATTTTTCCTTAACACCCTCCCTGAAGCTTAAGCCAACAATGCCAACCTTTTGCGGATTAAATTTTTCAATTTTTTTCGCATAGTATTTAACCATATCATCGTTCAAATTTCGTGCGGTCTTAATCAATGGAACATTCAGCTCATTAATCAAAAACCAAGGATACACAGGAATGCAGTGCCCTCCAACATTGCCAGGTTCAAGTATATTGCAAAACTGGTGTTTCGCAGCATTTCTCATTTCCAGGAAATTGACTTTGTAAATTTCAGCAACTTTAAATAGCTCATTAGCTAGTGCAATATTGACATCCCTGTAAACCCCTTCTGCAATCTTTGCAAGCTCTGCTGTTCTCGAGTTGCTTACCCTAACAGGCTTCGCAAATTTTTTATAAACCTCAAATGCTTTATCGGTGCTTTTCGTGTTAATGCCCCCAACCAATTTGGGAAAGTCTTTAAACCTTGAAATTGAGTAGCCGGTCATAATCCTTTCTGGGCTATAGGCAAGATAGAAATCTTTCCCTACCCTCAATTTTGAAATTTTTTCTAGAATTTCCGCGACTAGGGTTTCAGTTGTTTTTACGGGCACTGTGGTTTCTAAAACAACTATATCTTTTTTCTTCAGCCCTCTGCCAACATTTTCACAGGCTTTTCTTATGAGAGAAAAATCGGGCTTTTTGGACTTATTAATAAACAATGGGACTATAATCATATGAACATTGCTTTGTTTTGCAGCTTCTACTGCATTGCTAATCGCTTTCAGGTTTTTTCCGCCATGCCTTATGATTAACTCGCTTAAGCCAGGCTCTTCTTTAAGGGGATTAACGCCTTTATTTATCATTCGAACTTTTTTGTTGTCTACATCAACACCGATAACGTTGATTCCAGCATCTGCAATAACTGCTGCTAATGGCAGCCCCGCTTTTCCTAACCCAATCACACTTATTCTCATAAAGCCACTACCTCATTTCTTTTTGCAGACTCCAAAAATTTTTGGGCAATGCGCAAAACATCAAGGGCTTCCTCTCCTGTTACAGGCGGCTTTTTGTTCTGACTAATGCACTCCAGAAAGGCTTCAAGCTCATTTTTCAAAGGCTCACTCCTTTTGATTCTGATTTTCATTTTTCTACCTTCCATTGCGCCAATAACCATTTCCTTGTAATCCAAATCCCTCTTCGCAAATTCCTTTTCATAAAAAAACAATTCTTGGGTTAGGTAATCTGCGACAAACATTCCCTTTTCGCCAGTAACCGTGATTTCTCGAACTTTTTTAGGAGTAAGCCAATTTGCATTTATAACACCGAGAATGCTGTTCTCGAACCTTAGAGTGCCAATAAGCAAATCTTCATGAGTAGAGTGGAGCCTTTGTGCAGTCTCAGCATAAACCCTAATAATTTTTGAATTTACAAGGTATTTTAAAATATCAATCTCATGTGTAGCAAGATCAATTGTGACTCCAACATCAATTATGCGCTGGGGAAACAGGCTTAACCTTGCGCAATGAACCTTGAATATCTTGCCTAACTCGTTCCTTTCAATTTTTTTTTTAAGCTCAATTACTACAGGATTGAATCTTTCTATGTGCCCAATCATCAGCTTAACGTTACTTTTTCTTGCTTCATTTATCATTTCCTTAGCCTCTTCTACCGATGCCGCTATGGGTTTTTCCACAAGGACATCAATCCCGCTCTTAATGGCATCAACTGCAACTTGCTTATGAAGCTTGGTTGGAACGCATATAGAAACTGCATCAGGCTTTTCCTTTCTCAGCATTTCCTTATAATTTGTGTAGAATTTTGTGTTGTATTTGCAAGCGGTGGTTTTTGCAAGAGCCTCATCGGCATCGCATACTGCAACCAAGTCTGCAGCGCTTATTTCTGAATATACTCTGGCATGATTTTTGCCCATCGCGCCTACCCCAATTACTGCAACCTTGACTTTTTCCATTCTATTCAAGCTCACCAAAAGCACCTATTACATGGTTTAATTGCTCTTTTGTCAGGGAAGGATGAACGGGCAATGAAACCACTTTCTGGCTTAATCTCTCTGAAATTGGAAAGTCTCCTTTCTTGTATCCTAAACTCCGAATGTGGCTGCATAAATGCAATGGTTGAGGGTAATAAACTGCAGAGCCAATGCCTTTTTCCTTTAAGTAATTGATTAGCTCGTTCCTGTTCAGCTTGAAGTTGTCCTCGACCTTTATTGTATATTGATGAAAAACATGCTTGAAGCCTTTCTTCACAATAGGATTTCTTATTCCTTTAACTTTTGAAAGCCCTTTGCTTAAATACTCTGCATTTTCAATCCTTTTTTCAGTGATTAGATCAAGTTTTTTTAGCTGCTCTATAAGTATGGCTGCGCATATATCCGTCATTCTGTAATTAAATCCTAACCCTATGTACTCATACTCTTGCATGCCGGACCTTCCATGCTGCCTGAATAATCTGGACGCTTCAGCGTAATCCTTATTATCTGTAGTCAGAGCACCGCCTTCGCCGCATGTAATATTTTTTGTAGCGTAAAACGAGAATGCTGCAGCATCGCCAAAACTGCCTGCCTTTTTGCCTTTGTATTCTGCGTTAACGGCTTGGCACGAATCTTCGATAACAACAAGCTCGTGCTTATTGGCAATCTCATTTATTGAATCATAATCACAAAGATGCCCAAATAGATCAACTGAAATGATTGCCTTGGTTTTTTTTGTAATTTTTTGCTCAATATTACTTGGGCATATGTTAAAAGTTTCTTCGTCTATATCGGCAAAAACAGGCTTTGCCCCTTGCATCAGGATAGTGTTGGCTGTTGCTATGAAAGTAAAAGGTGTTGTTATTACCTCATCTCCTTGTTTGATTCCCGCAGCCTTCAAAGCAGTGTGTAAAGCAGCTGTGCCGCTGTTTAGGGCAATTGCATGTTTAGTGCCGCAGAGCCTGGCAAATAGCTCCTCAAAAATGCCGACTTTTGCACCTTGGGCGATAAATCCGGAATTCAAAACATCTGCAGCTGCTTTAATTTCTTCATCGCTGATAAACGGCTTTGCAATTGGTATCATTTTATTTTGTGATCATTTTTTCTTTGCAGGCTGTGCAGAAAAGATTTAGTTTACTGCCTTTTTCTTCTATTTTAGTAATTTTTGCTCCACATTTGCATACGTAGCCTTTCAATTCAGCTGGGTTTCCATAGACTAAAGCAAAATCAGGGACATTTTTTGTGACAACCGAGCCAGCCCCCACCATGGCAAATTGCCCAATAACGACATCCGGCAGCACAACAGAGCATGCGCCAATTGACGCACCGTTTTTGACTAGAATTTTGCCCGCAACCCAGTCATCATTGGCCTTAAGTTTGTCTTCTTTTGTTATAGCTCTAGGTGCCTTGTCATTAGTTAAGCAGACATGGGGGCCGATAAAAACTCCATCTTCAATTACAGAGCCAAAGTAAATGGAGCTGTTATTTTGGATTTTCACATTATTGCCTATTCTAACCTTGCAGTCAATATACACATTTTTTCCAAGAATGCAGTTTTTTCCAATTGCAGCGTTTTCCCTTATCTGGCATTGATTCCATACTTTGGTTCCAATACCTATTTTTGCCTGTTTTGAGACATCTGCAGTTTGATGAATGTAGCTCTCTTTCATTCTGTTCAGCAACAATAGTGCTTTTATAAAGCTTATGAAATTATTATTCAGTATATGCCCTGTACAGTTTTTCAGCTACTTTCTCCATTGAGAAATTGTCAGAAACATATTTTCGGCCGTTAAAAGCAATATTTCCTGCTGTTTTTTTGTTCTTGAGCAAAAATAAAATCTTATCAGCCATGTCATCGATATCCCACTTTCTTGATATCAACCCATACTTGCTGTTTGGTATAACAAAATCGTAGCCGCCGCATTCCATGACAACCACAGGCTTTTCGCACGCCAAGGCTTCATTGACTGCAGGAGTTATTTCCTGATAATTTGCCAGGACGAAAATATCGGCCTTATTGTATATTATTGCCAGCTCAGAATGATCCTTTTTTCCCAGAAATTTAACCTTGGAGCTAATATTCAATTCTTTTGCAAGTTTCTCTAGATAATGTTTATAATAACCTTCCCCCACAATCCACAGCTCTGCACTGAGCCCTTTATCTACAATTTTTTTCAGGGCTTTTATTATCAAGTGATGCCCTTTTATTTCGTACAAGCCTCCAACAGAAAGAAGAACATTAGAGTTTGGCTTTTCAACTTTTATTGGCTTGAAGCAGTTTGTGTCAACCGGATGCCCTGTTATAATACTTTTTTTGTTGCTGCCTAATAACCCCAGCTTTAAGCATCTTTTTTCTGCCTGGGGATTTGTAAATATACAAAACCTTGCATAGTCATAAGCCTTTTTTGCAATTGGAACTATAGCATATTTTGTCAGCTTGAAAAGAAAAAAACCTTCCACTGTTTGTGAAGTTCTCAGCACAAGTCTTGTTTTGTATTTTTTTGCCGCTTTGTATGCCTGATACCCAAAACCGTAGAGTTCAGGGTTATTGGACGTAACCACATCAAAGCCCTCGAGCTTTTTTATCAGATCAGTGTAATAGAATCTTGGAATTCCAAGAACAAATAATATTTTTTCGAAAAACGTATTATAATCTATGCCGCTTATTTTTTCAACTTTTATCCAGTATTTTGAATAATCAACAGTGTTTTTTTTATCTGTGAATAATGTTACATCCACATTCTTTTTGTCTGCCAGATATTTGTACGTCTTTAGAAAATTATGCAGCGAGGAATGTATATCAAAATGCGTCGGCATTACAATAGCAAGACTTAATTTTTTCATGTTTTAGGGTTTAATGCAAAAACAGTTAATATTTCTTCATGATAATAGGAAATTATTTAAATATATTTGGGTTGCTTGAAGGCATGAAAATTTTAAGCATTGTAGGGACAAGGCCCAATTTTATGAAAATCGCCCCATTGATTGATGAGCTCAAAAAAAATAAGATAGAGCATATTTTAGTGCATACTGGGCAACATTATGATTTTTGGATGAGTAAACTTTTTTTTGATGAGTTGGGCCTGCCAAAACCTGATGAGCACCTGGTTTGTAAATCAAGCGCTGGAGTAGATGAACAAAGAGATTTTCTTAAACAAACATTAAAAGCAGCACTGGAGAGGCAAAAGCCTGATTTAGTTATTGTAGTCGGGGATGTAAATTCTACAGTTGCCGGAGCAGAAGCATCCCATGAATTAGGCATAAAAGTTGCGCATGTCGAAGCCGGACTAAGGAGTTTTGATAACACCATGCCGGAAGAGATAAACAGAATACTCACAGATAAAGTTGGTGATTTCTTGTTTACAACAGAAAAAAGCGGAAATAAAAATCTATTGAATGAGGGTATTAGTAAAAATAAGATTTTTTTTGTCGGTAATGTTATGATAGACACTTTGTTAAAACATAGGGAAAAGGCAAAGGCAAAAAAATCAAGGATACTTCGGGAATTAAAAATAAATGAAAAAGGGTATTGTATTTTGACACTGCATAGGCCTAGCAATGTAGACAATAAGGAATCTTTTGAGAATATATTGTCTATTTTAGAAGAGATAGGAAATAAGATAAAAATTATCTTTCCCTTGCATCCAAGGACAAAAAAGAAACTTAAATCACTGGGATTAAGCAAAAGAATGGGCAGTATTGGCAACCTGATATTAACCAAACCTTTAGGCTATCTTGATTTCTTGTGCTTGATGGACAACAGCAAATTTGTCCTGACTGATTCAGGCGGCATTCAAGAAGAAACAACTATTTTAGGAATTCCATGCATAACCTTAAGAAAAAGCACGGAAAGGCCAGTTACGGTTGAGCAGGGCACTAACTTATTAGTCAGCGTTGATAAAGCCAAAGTTATTGAAAAATCAATGCAAATAATAAATAACAAGATAAAATTGAATAAAAAAATACCAGAATTGTGGGATGGTAAAACTGCTGAAAGGATTGTTAAGATTTTATTATCCAATTTATGATATAAAATTTAAGAGCTTTATGGCCATTTTTTGAGCGCAAACATTGCAAAGAGAGCGCTTATAAAATATTATCCATGGATTGGGGGTGGCATAATGGCATTGTGTT
>JBBSVT010000114.1:0-1313 GCA_038046685.1 Nanobdellota archaeon | reverse complement strand
ATTTTTACCCCACTGGTGTGCTACGCAACACCAGTGGAAAGCTCAGCTTCTAATACTATTGAAAATAGTTAATATATAAAAGTATCGTAAAAAAGAATTTAGACAATCCTAATTTCACAAAATAGTAAAGGAAAACTATAGTTAAAGAAGAAAACGAAAAACTAATGCTAAATAGATTTTTTTATACGGACTATAGAATTTGCTATTGCATGTATTACTGCATCATAAAGTCCTTGAACCCTCTTGTTATTTCTTATATCAACAGGATTACTTGGGCCTCCTCTTATCCCCTCTATTGCTGCGTCAATTGAACCGTCCATAGGCACAGTCTGTGCACCCCCATCCTGCATGAATGTGTATTCACAAGGTAATCCAGGTTGGCATTCATCAACTGTAACTAGTAATTGTTCACGTAAATCTCTTCCTTGAGGTATTTTTAGCGTAATTTTTGAGGCTAATCCAGAAAGACCTATCTGCTCTAACTGTTGTCTATCCAAAACCAGAACATAATCAGTTCTATCGGGACCAAATTTATATGGCTGGCCATGTTCAATTACATGTTGCCTAATACTTCTAACATGAGAAGGGTCAGCCGGATAGGCTGGAGTTCCAAGCAATAAACCAGCAAGTGTTGCATGATATAATGGTTTAATTTTCATTTTTGAATTATTGCTACTTTTAAGATTATTTTGTAAATTACTTTTATCCAAGTTTATACGAGGGTCCACAACCCCCTCTATATCTTATTACTTTAAAAGGTAGTATGTCGCCCTTATAGTCATAAATCGCGCTTACTCTTCCATCACGGTCAAACTCAATTAAGTGTGTATTTGGACTATTAGGTTCAGCCTGTAGAGCTACTTGTAACGTTTCATATAGTGGTTCCTTTCCAGGAAGCGGTTCATTTCCTGCAGTAACTCTTCTAGGATTTTTTGCATTAGGATTGTTCATAGTTTGCATTATAACTTCTCTCTCTGCATTCATTCTCAAATAAACTTTTCCATCAGGATCTGATTGTAACAATTCCGGATTTGAAATAGCTGGTTGAACAAATTTTTCATAAAAAGTGGTTTCAGTTCTACTACCTATGCATGCATCGGATTTTCTTGGTCTAAATAATTGATAAGCAATTGCACCGGCTGCTGTACCTGCCAATTTCAAAAAATCCCTTCTATTTATCTCATTAGGTGCCCACTTAGTTATTCCTTCTAAGTCTTCTTTAATGACATTTAACATAACAATGATAAAGTATAACTACTGAGCATGTCTCACAATCATTTATATAATCTAACAATAAATTAAAAAATAAAATC
>JBBSVT010000113.1:0-19305 GCA_038046685.1 Nanobdellota archaeon | reverse complement strand
CTTTCAGATGAATTGACCATAGAAATTATAGAGGATTCTACATTAGGCGAGGCACTCAAGGAATTTACAGGGAGAGAGATTAAGCAGAATTTCAGGAGCATAGATATAAGCGGAGAGTACACAAGCACAATGAAGTCATTAGCAAAAGAGATGTGCGACAGGACCAATAAGCTTAAGGCTGCGCTGAGCAGCTTAAACTATTCCGCTAATGTTTCGGCATTAAAGGAAAATGCCCTTAATTTAACAGCTAAAGGCAGGGAGTCCTTTGAAAAACAGTCTTTTTACTCCTCAGCCAGTTATTGCTTTGGAGCAAATGTTGAGTACTCGACTTTGTCATTCCTGTCAAAAAACCTGTCTAAAGGAGAAGCTTTAAAAGAGACTGAAAAATTAAAAGCGACGGTGTCCAATTTTAGGAACAATGTAGAGGGGCTGGATAAAAAAACAATCACTGATTTGGAAGCCTATATAGTGGTCAAGGAAAGGCTGGCAGATGCGGAAGAATCGGCTAACCAAGCCACAGAAATATTGAACTCGACTAACAAAACTGAAAGGGCTGCAAGAGTTATTGCCTACGCTTCTGAAAGAATAAATTCGGCAAAATCATGGACATCATTTCTTGGAAAAAGCGGCAAATCATTTAATTTAAACAAGGATGTTCTCAAAAAGTCCTGCCTGAACAAAATAAGCGAGGCAGACGAAAGAAAGCAGTATGTAGAATTGTATTTTCCAGGCACTTTGGACGGCATAAAAAGGGATATAGACAAAGCCAGCCGCGAGCTTGAGAAGGGCAATTTCGAGCTGTGCCTTTCGCAGGCCAGCAAGGCAAAAGCTGATGTAGACATAATTTTAAGCGTGTTTGGCGTTGATGGCGCCCAATACCAAAACATCGTGGAAAGAAAGCTGGAGATAGTGAGGAATAATATTGCCAGGCAGTCTGCAAAAGGAATATTCCCGATACTCGGCTACAGCTATTATGAGTATGCAAACTCCTTAAAGGACAGCGACTTATTCTCGGCTTTGCTGTATTCAGAATACGCCTTGGAGCTTGGGAATCTTGACATCTATTTTAAGGAAAGCAACGGCAAAAAGAAAAAGATTGAATTTGACATCGATAGTAAAAGGCTGGGCATTTTCCTGATGGGGATGCTTACAGGTGCAATTGCCGCTTCTTTGATAAAGGGAAATTTTAAAACAAAAAAAAGGAAAAATTAATTTGATGAGTATAAACCCGTGCAGAACAAATGACACTTGCGAGCAAAACTTTCGTTTTGCATGTCAATGTTCCGCCGGGAAAAAAGAGGTGATAGCTTACCACTCAAACTTTTGCGAAAAATTTTGGTTAAAATTTTTTCAAGGCAAAACAGATGAGTGATATCATCACTATGAAATGAGTTTTATATATAATCACTATAAAATGAATAAACTTATATTTAAACTTTTCTGTTCAAAGCTGATTTTTTGCATATTTTTTGTGGTAATTGCGTTTTTATTATCCGGCTGCGCATTGAATGCAACAGGCAGAGCAGTGCAGCACATGCCATCTGAGACGAACAAAGAGCCTAAAATTTATTTTTGTCCAAGGGATGACTGCGGCAAAGTTCTTTCCACTCATATAAGCTACGCCAATTTCTCCGTTTATTGCGCATTCTACGATTTGGAGCTAAGAAATGTGATAAGCGCCCTTGCCAAGAAAAGCAAAACTGCTGATGTTAGGCTAGTTATGGACAAATCAAATTACCAGGGGCAAATAAAAGGAAATGCTATAAGACTGGATAATGACAAGCAGCTGATGCACAATAAGTTTTGCGTGATTGACCGCAGCATTGTCATCACCGGTTCTTTTAATCCCACAGACAACGACAACAACTATAACAACAATAACATGGAAGTTGTGCATTCCAATGCCTTGGCAAAAAATTTTGAAGACGAGTTCGGTGAATTATGGGAAGGAAAATTCGGGGCTGGAAGGAAATCGGATTATCATGCGTTAAGCATCAACGGAATCAGAATCGAGAATTATTTCTGCCCTGAGGACTGCCAGATGGAATTATCCTCTTCAAATGACAAGGATAGCGGCCTATATAAAATTGCGGATTTGATTAAAGGCGCTGAGAAATCTGTCGAAGCAGCAGCTTTCACATTTACATCAGAAAAGGTAGCCGATGAATTGATAAGGGCTGATGAAAGGGGCGTTAAAGTAAGAGTACTGATAGAGAATAGGCAAAGGAATGTAAAAAATTCCCAATACCTAAGACTAAAGGATTTTGGGCTTAATATCAAGCTCGATGCCAATAAAGGTACTATGCACCATAAGTTTATAATTATAGACGATAAAATCGTAATCACGGGAAGCCCTAATTTCACTAATGCAGGATTTAATAAGAATGATGAAAATATGCTGATAATTTATGACGCAAACATCGCCTCAAAATTTAAGGATGAATTTTATGATTTGTGGCAGTAATCAGCTTCATCCAAAAAATGAAGGTTGCCGTCAAAATGCGAACATCATTTAGACATCCAGTTAGCAAAAAGGAAATTGCAATTGGAATTTTTGCTATCGATTAGTACGTTTAAATGTGAGCGATGGCAACCCCAAAAGGATTTTTTGGATGAAGCTGCAGTAATCGAAAATTTTTTATAGTAAATGTCAGTTGGAAGGCGCAGAATCAAAATGGCAGACAAGGAAGCTGAAGAATTTGACGCGTACAACGACAAAGACGAGAAGAAGGACGATGACTATAATGACGACATAAAAGATGAGGATGACTCTGATGCCGAAGAGGACGATGACACTGAGGAAGAGGGAGATGAGGAGTAGGCTTAAAGCGGCCAATTTTTATCGGGAAAATTATGCAAATCTTTAAAATATAAATCATTCTTCTAAACTCTATGAGTGATGTTTTGATTATTGGAACTGTAGCTCTCGACACAATTGAAACTCCATTCGGCAGGGTTGAGAGAGCTTTGGGCGGAAGCGCAACTTATGCTTCTTTTGCTGCAAGCTTCTTTTCCAGCCCGGCATTGATATCCATTGTTGG
Organism: Nanobdellota archaeon; assembly: GCA_038046685.1. Classification (GTDB taxonomy): domain Archaea; phylum Nanobdellota; class Nanobdellia; order Woesearchaeales; family GW2011-AR4. Next base: position 16,264 of record JBBSVT010000113.1, on the reverse strand, counting down.
CAGTGACTTTCCAAGCAGGCATATTGAACTGCTGAAAAAAAGAAGCATCAACCTTGACGGATTGAAAGTTGAAGGCAAGACATTCCACTGGGACGGATTTTATGAATATGATATGAACGAGGCCAAGACCAGAAAAACCGAGCTTAATTCTCTGGAGCACTTTAGGGTTGAAGTGCCTGAAAATCACAGGAATATAGGCTATCTTTTCCTAGCGAACTTTGATCCTGAACAGCAGCTTGAAGCCTTATACCAGATGAAAAACCCCTGTTTTGCGGTTCTTGACACCATGAACTTTTGGATAAGCCATAAGAAAAAATATTTGCTCGATGTGATAAAAAAAGTCAACGTACTGCTGCTTAACGACGCTGAAGCCAGGCAGCTTTTCGATACATTTAATGTTGTCAAGGCTGCAAATGAGGCGCTAAGCCTGGGCCCTGATGCTGTGATAATCAAGAAAGGTGAGCATGGAGCATTATTGTTCACAAAAAACAAACATTTTAATGCTCCGAGCTATCCTTTGGAAAACATCAAGGATCCGACTGGCTGCGGAGACTCTTTTGGCGGAGCTTTTGTCGGGTATCTGGCTAAAACAAGGAATTTGAGCGAGCAGAATCTTAGAAAGGCAGTCGTCTATGGTAGTGTAGTGGCGTCCCATAACGCAGAAGACTTTGGATTGAACAGGCTGAAAAATTTAACTATGGGAGATATAGAAAAAAGATACAAAGAGTTTGAGGCAATGAGGGAATTCTAAATTTCCTCCTTCAGGTTTGTTGTTGCAACCATAGTCAATGTTGACTGAACATCCTTGTTTTCTTTCCTGAATCTTATGATAAAATCGTTAAATTCCCCAACATCCCTGAATTTTAATTTAATCAGCAAGTCGTACTCTCCGGTCACTCCAAAAACTTCTTTGACATGCACGTTATTAAGGAATCTTGCATCAATGTAGTCTGATGTACTTCCTTTGACCAGCATCAAAACAATGAAATTCTCATCAACCTCTTTGTTATTCAGCTTTATTGTGAATTTCTCGATTATTTTATTTTTAATAAGCTTCTGTATCCTTTGATGGACAGTGCTTGGCCTTATTTTGGTCTGCTTTGCTATCTCTCTGACGGGCAATCTAGAGTCGTGCCTTAAGATTTCTATTATTTTTTCGTCTTTTTTGTCCATCTCCATAAAATTGGCAAGGCTCTCCGGTTTAGAAAACGCTGAGGGGGAAGGTATCCAGAGAGCTTCCATTATTATAAGTAATTTTCCAACTTATATTTAAATTTTTCTATTTTTGTCCAATATTTTTAAAAAATAATAGAAATTTTACAATATTTTAATGAAAAATTATATAAATGTTTAAAATTTCTGATTATCGGTGGTTTTATGGACAAAGGTTTAAACTATGAGGTTAAGGATATCAAGTTGGCAGAGCAGGGAAAACTAAATATTGAAATTGCAGAGTCAAGAATGCAGGCCCTGATGAGGATAAAAGAACGGTTTGCGAAAGAAACGCCGCTTAAGAGCATAAGGATTGGGATGGCGCTTCATGTTACAAAAGAAACTGGGGTTCTAGTTAAGACTTTAATTGCAGGAGGAGCAGACGTTGCAATTACGGGCTGCAATCCCCTGAGCACGCAAGACGATGTTGCAGCGGCATTGGCAGAAGAAGGAATTAAAGTATGGGCGTATAAGGGCGAAACAAAAGACGATTATTACAGGTACATCAACAATGTGATTGCGTTCAAGCCAAGCATAACCATTGACGATGGCTGTGATTTGGTTAGTGAGATCCACAAAAAACACACGCATTTAATAAAGGATATAATTGCAGGCTGCGAGGAAACAACAACAGGCATAATACGGCTAAAGGCAATGGAAAGGGACGGCGCATTGAAATATTCAATGATAGCTGTAAACGATAATAAGACAAAGCATCTGTTGGACAATTTTTATGGGACGGGCCAGTCAACTCTCGACGGAATTTTAAGGGCTACAAACATTCTTTTTGCAGGAAAAAATACTGTTGTATGCGGTTATGGCAGCTGCGGAAAGGGAGTTTCTTTAAGGGCAAAAGGAATGGGGGCAAATGTAATTGTTACAGAAGTTGATGATTTCAGGGCTTTGCAGGCTGCTCTTGACGGATTTAGAGTCATACCAATAAGAGAAGCGGCAAAAATTGGAGATATTTTTATTACAGTAACAGGAAACAAGAATGTGATTAAAGTAGAGCATATAAGCGAAATGAAGGATGGAGCCATTCTAGCTAATTCAGGGCACTTTGATGTTGAAATAGATTACAATGGATTAAAAAAAGCAGCTGCAAAAGTAAGGGAAGTAAGACCTCTCGTCGAGGAATTTACCTTAAAAAATGGCAGAAGAGTACTGACATTAGGCCAATGCCGCTTGGTCAATTTGTCTATGGCTGAAGGTCATCCCAGTGAGGTAATGGCCACTAGCTTCTGTGGCCAGGCCCTGGCAGTTGAATATGCTGTTAAGAGCAAAGGAGAGCTGCCTATTGGCGTAATTCAATTGCCAGAAGAAATAGACGACGAAATTGCCAGATTACAGCTTGAGGCGATGAATATAGAAATTGACGCTTTAACTGAAGAACAAGAAAATTACCTAAGGAACTGGAGAGAAGGAACTTAGGGTCATTTCTGCCCAAGCTCCTCTTTCTCAACCAAAGAGAACGGCGTTTGATCGAACAAAATCTTTACTCCATCACTGCCAATTGTAATAGGATAAGCTCCCAAGCTATGGTCTTGCCCCCTCATCTTGGCAACTGTCAATACCCTTTCAAAGTATGAGCCTTTTCTTACGCGCGATAACAAGACTATTCCTTCAAACAAGAAATCCATCATATCATATGTGAGCCTGTCAAAGTCAGTAATTGCCCTTTCAGACACTGCTAGGAAGGTAATTCCAGTTTTCTTCATTTGCTGAATGAACAAAAGGACTTGCCTTCTGAATTCCATCTTATTTCCGTCGAATCTTGGATAGAGGTATTCAAAAAATATAAGAGAGTCAAGAGCAACCCTCTTCACATTATTTTTTTTAATCGCGTCAATCAGCCCCTTAATTGAGGATATTCCGCCTTTCAAAGTCGCCAATGGTTTTTGCACGATAAAAATCTTGTTTTTTTCAACTAATGACTTTATATCCATGCCCAAATTTTTTCCGCTTTGATGCAGCACATCTAAGCTTTCCTCTGTTGTTATGAATATGCCGTTTTCGTTGAAGTCCTTTGCTCCATAGTATATAAATTGCAGAGCTAACAGCGTTTTTCCTGTTCCAGGAGCCCCTGTCACCAATAGAGTAGAATTCTTTCTAAGCCCGCCCTTAAACAATTGATCTAAGCCAGAAACGCCGGTATTTATCAAATCCATCGCAATAAAGTATCACCTCTTTTTACGATAGAAATTAACTAATATAAAAGACTTATGTTTTTACAAAATATATACACATTATACATATGATTGAAGACGAATGGACAATTATCAATTTCATCAAAATAAAGGTCGCTGTCTGTGTCTACTTGCGCATAAGCAACTGTAGCAAGAAATAACGTGCTTAACGCGTACACGCTTAAAATTATCCAAATTGTCGATTTTATCTTCCTCATGTCCATACCCCCTTTAGTAATCGACCAATAACTATAGTATGCATGTGGTTTAAGATTTAATCAAAATATAAATAATTATTGATACACTCAGCAATAGTAATCTCAATTTATTCGAAAGATTTATATTCCTACTTATAGAATTATTAATAAACAAGTGGTGAATATGTTGGAAGTTCAGGAAACCTTCAAAAAAGAGTTTGAAACCTTTAAAAAAGAGTTTAAAAGCTTGAATGATTACATACTTCTTATAACAGTAGATGCAAAAAGTTATCAAAAAGCAGCCATTGATGTTGTTATGTCGCTTGTCAGCGAGCAGAACATTCCAGGAGTATATGTATCATTGAATAAACCATACGAGATTATTCAGAGACTTTTTGCCAGCAATAACATAGATACAAGGCTTATTATTTTTATTGATGTTTGTTCAAGAACAGAAACAAAAAAAGTTGAGAATTGCTTATATATAGGGAGCCCTGAAAAATTAAGCGACATGTCTGTTGCCATGGACCAGGCAGTTAGAGCCCTGCCTAGAGAAAACAAGTTCCTCATTTTTGATTCTTTGAATACGCTGTCTATTTTTAACAAGCCAGGGACTGTTGCAAGATTTATTCACTTTTTAACAACCAAGATGAGGGAATGGAAAATTAAAGGTGTTATAATCACTCTTGAAAAGGAGACTGAGCCGGCTTTATTGGACGAGTTGACACAGTTCTCTGATTCCAGAATTGATATAGGGGGTGGCTCTAATGGTTAATTTAGGTATAGTGGGAGTAACTACTGTTATATTCGGAATTACTTCACTCTTGCTTATTTCAAGAGCAAGGAGCAGATTAAGCGAGGGCTCAATAAGGAGATATATGGATAATTTTGCAATCTGCCTTGCCTTTATTGTGATTTTTTCAATTTGGCAGACTACAAGAAGCCTTCTGGGAATTGACATAACTCTTGAAGGGCTGGGAAATTATCCAGAATATATCTTTATAATTTTTGCTTATGTTGCATTCGTTGTTGCTTCTTTTAAGGTGCTTAAGGTAAGTGAGGAATTCGGCTTTAAAGAGGATGGGAAGAGGATAGACAAATTAATAACAGAAATATCAATCAATAGCCAAACAAAAAATCAGCATTTGGCAAAAAAAAGCATGAAATTAAATAAAATAAGGAAATGAGGATGCCTCTAAAATCGCAGATAAGCGTCGAATACATGCTTATAATGGGTTTTGTGACCATCATGACAGTACCATTAATAATAATCTACTTCACATATTCATCCGAAACTAATGATTCAATAACCTCGCACCAGGCGTTGCAGATTGCTAGAAAGATTGTTGATTCCTCTGAATCAGTTTACTATCTGGGAAAACCATCGCAAACCACGCTAAAGGTGAATTTTCCGGAAAATATACAATCAATAAACCTGTCAAATAAGGAAGTTGTATTCAAGATAAAAACAAAAAATGGAATATCTGATATTGTCCAGGTTTCTGCTGTTAATATATCAGGAAATCTGCCAAATTCTCAGGGAATACATATGATAACTGTAAAGGCAGAAGACGGTTATGTTCAGCTGACATCGAATTAAGGCGAGCTAGTAAAATTGATTAATAATAGGCCACAATTTTGCATATTTTGAATTATTGACCTAAAACAAAATAAATATAAAGAATAACTAATTCAGAAAGAATGGCAGATTTGGTTATCTTTTAGCTATTTACCCACGTTCAAGATTATACAATGCTCTAATGGAGTGAGAGTAAAAGCGCTGCAAATGAGTTATGTAGGCACATGAAAAAATATAACTATATAACTTGATCATCTGTATCGCAATATTGGAAAAGAGGTGCCATTATGTCTTTTAAAGCGCAGATTAGTGTTGAATTCTTTATATTTGTTGGAATAGCAGTATTAATCGCAATTGCATTCGAAATTGCTTCTCTTCAGTATTTGAATGATTTCAGGATTCAAAAAGAAAATGACGCCGTCAAAGACCTTGCATTAAAGATTCAAAGGGAATTGCTCATTGCAACATATGTTCAAGAGGGTTACGCCAGGGAATTTGAAGTTCCAGACAAGCTGGATAATATTCAGTTTGAAATAAAAACTCAGAATTCCGTTTTTTATATACAATCAGCGCATGCCTATTTATTATTGGCCATACCTTTCATAGTCGGCAACGTGAGCAAAGGTACAAATATAATTAACAAAACTAACGGGGCAATTTATATTAACAGCAAGGCTCCCTCTGCATTTGCAGATTCCACCATATGCCAAAATGCGCAAAACATCGGCTTGTGCGGAGGGCTTGACATTTTGTTCGGCACCGACTACAGGGTGTCATGCTGCAATGAGTATTTTTATTGCTGTTGACGTGAAAAACTGAAAAACAAAACATTAATAAATAAATAATAAATTAGAAAAAGAAATGAAAAAAGCACTATATCTTATCGTGTTATTGATAGTATTGATAGGATGTAAAGAAAGCGCCAAGAATGAAATGCCAAAAACTCTCTCAGACCTGCAGGTTACTGCCTGCAATAAGGCAGATGAAGCAAAAACTTGCGATACGCGTCTTGCAGAAGTCGGAATTGTAGCAAAAGAAGACTGCTGCGCATACCTGAGAAAATGCTGTTAATGAGCAAAGAAAATGAATAAAAGAATAATTTTTTTAAGCATAATATTTGCGATGACTCTGTCGGTTTTGGCATATGCTCAAATATGTGAAGTGGAAGGAACTAAAGAAGTGTTAAGAAAAAATATTTTTCTTCACTTAACCAGTCCGGGAGCAAGCCCATTGACCTTAGCTGAGATTAAGGATTTATTAGAATTCTTTTTGGGAATACCGGCTGGGAGGATAACTGTCGACTGCTCAGGTCAAGGCACCATTTCAAACCAGCCAATTTCAACAATTATAGAGGACGGCGACAGTGCTCCTAATACCATTCCATCGTGTTCAGATGGCACTAAATACGGCGAATGCTCATCAACAAAGCCATCATATTGCTACGGTGACTCATTAATTAATAAGTGCAACACCTGCGGTTGCCCAAGCTCTTATAGCTGCGGCGCAGATGGGAGATGTAATCCCAGCGGCATGAACATAACCTGTTATGCTGATTTGGACTGCGGCACTAGCCAATTCACGGGAGCTTATTACTGCAGTGGCAATTTTGTCGCGAGGGACTACTTGAACTATACCTGCTCAAATCCGGGAACAATTGGATCGAACTGCATCTCGTCTGCTTCTCCTTTAATGCTAACATACTGCGATCCTACCTTAAACCGAACATGTACTGATGGCTCTTCTATGTGCCAGCAAACAGGCGATGTAATCTTGCCGTCTGTATCAATCACTACACCAACTTCAGGCTCAAATGTCTCCGGTGCATCTGTTGTAGTCTCTGCAACCGCGTCTGACAATATAGCAGTTGTTGGAGTTCAGTTTAGGTTGGACGGTGCAAATTTAGGAGCTGAAGACATAAACTCTCCTTATTCTGTTATCTGGAATACCACATCAACCTCCAATGGCTTGCATACTTTAACAGCTGCTGCAAGAGATGCTGCTGGCAACACAAACACGTCCGCAATTAGTGTAATCGTTTCTAATGCTATTTCAGACACAACCCAGCCGTCAGTTTCAATTTCAACACCAGCCCAAGGTGCTATAATTAATGGCACTGTCACCGTTTCAGCAACAGCAACTGATAATGTAGGTGTTGTTGGAGTTCAGTTTAAGTTGGATGGAGCAAACTTAGGAAATGAAAGTTTATCTTCTCCTTACTCTGTATCATGGAACACTATTTCCACTACAAATGGTCTGCATAGCTTGACAGCTGCTGCAAGAGATGCTGCTGGAAACTCTAATACGTCTACCGCGATTAGTGTAAACGTTTCTAATGTATTTAATATGAACCCTGTTGCAGTGCTCTTAATTAATCCAGCAAGTCCACCTCCTCGGAGATATACTTTTAATGGATCTGCAAGTTTTGACACTGATGGCTCTGTACAAGTTTACTGGTGGAAATTTGGTGACGGCAATCAGTCATTTGCCAATCCGGTCCTATATACATACACAGCTGCTGGAAATTATTCGGTAAACTTAACAGTTCAGGACAACAATGGAGCCTTTGACTCAACATTACGATTACTCAATGTTCCTTAATTTATTCTCTAATACTATTACTATTAGAACACTTTAAAAAAAGAGGTATTTGATGGATTCAAAAGCTCAGGCTTGGTATATGGATTTCATAATAGGATTGATGCTGTTTACAGTTACCGTGGCTGTTTATTTCGGCTATATACATAATTTTCAAAAACATGGGAAAAGTGAATTGGACACTATGCTGTCAGACGCCAAAGCAATTTCATCCTCTTTGACACTGGGTGGATATCCAAATAACTGGGACAATTCGACCGTTGTTAGAATCGGAATAGCTGATGAGCAGGAAGTCAATGCCACAAAGCTAAAATTCTTCAAACAGCTTAACTACTCTAAAACAAAAAATAGGTTTGCAACAATTTATGATTATTTCATGTTTTTTCAGAATAAAAGAGGCGAGGTTATAAATATACATGGAGTATGCGGTGTTGGCCATCCCTTAATAAACACGAGTTTTAACATTAAAAGTGCTTATTATTACCAGGATTCTTCCGATTCTTTTTTGAAAAATTTTATGGTTGAAACATTCAATGCTGATATCTATTTCAAGGACCAAAGCGGTGACATCTATGGGCTTTATGGATTGATAAGCAACTTAAGCAAGTATGATTTGGTTATGTTAGAGCACCCATTAATAAACGGCGGGGATTACAACGAATACTATAAAGAACTTAACAATTATACTGCTGATGGGGGTATAATCATCACTAGCGGAGAATTGGTGACAACAGGCTCAGGTGCCGACATTAATGGAGTTGTATTCGATAAAATAGCAGGGCAATCAGAGCCCAAAAGAACAGCGATAGTTAATAGCAGCGATAAATATCTGGCATTAAAGGTCGGTGAACCCATTACATTCTATCAATATTATTTTGTAAACAACTTTACATCGTTACCTATAGAGCCTGATTCTGGTAACGATGACTACAATCCATACCCTGCAGCCAACTTTAAAATAATTGCATCATATAATAAAACTCCAGAAGATTATGCAATTGCCAAATGGCAATACGGCAATGGAACTTCTTATTTTTTTAGCGATTTTGACGTCACATTTTTTAATGGCAATTTCGTTAATGTAGTTGAAGAGGCTATCGAGGGCTTTATCGAGGGAACATGCAGCCCAATTGATACTGCGAACATCAATATAAAAAAACTTTTAAAGATAGAGCGCTACTTGTACTATAATTCAGAAATCATAAAAATGATTATCTACTTGTGGTCATAATAATTTATGTTTTTCTTTTAGAAATTGCGAAACAAGCTCCAAAGAGTAACCCTCCTGTCAAACAATGGGAAAATAAATGTCTCTACTTTATCGTAATGCCCAAAGATATTTATAGTTAAACTTTAAATTCACCCATAATTAATGATGAAAAGAGGAATATTTTTTTCAATTGATAGCCTGATTGCCTCAGCTGTTATTATACTAGCAATATTGCTAATTTCCAATCTCTATCTTGCGGAACAGTCCAGAGTAAACATTGATTATGCATCTCAGGATGTTGTGAATGTGCTTTCCTCGATTACGATCGGCGAAGTTAAGAATGATTATGTGCAAAGCCTTTTAGAAAGCGGCAAAATATCCAGATTAAATAACACTGTTATTGAGCAGATAGGCGAATTTTGGGCAATGAACGACAATGAAGTGGCAAAAAACCTATCTAGGGAATTGCTAGATGACTTAATACCGAAACAGTTTGGGATAAGCGTTGTAGTGGATGGTGAAGAAGAGATATATTCACGCGATGTGCCAATAACTTCCAGCTTGGTGTCTTCAGTCAAGACAATAAGCGGCATCACCAAAGACAAGCCAACCAGGGGGATTTCATCCAGATTGCTGCTCAGAAATATAAGAGAAAAGGTTGTTTCTGATTACTTATATTATGGCGGCTTTGAAGGACAAGGTACCATAAAACGCTTTATTTCTCTGCCCGAGGATTCTGATATAGTGTCCGCAGGCATAGAGCTAGATACTGACCAAGACTTTGGCCTGGAAATTAACGGGAATACCTGTCTCGGGACCTTTAGCCCGAGCAATGGTACTTTCGTTGCTGATTTCTGGGATATAACCTCGTGCAAAGGATTTATCATTCCTGGGTACAATGTAACAAACAATTTTACTCTTGAATTTTTGGAAGATAATTTAACAAGCGCCTTTGTCGGTGGCGGCTTTATCAAAGTAACTTATTCTACATCTGAAGCCAATAAACCCTTTACAAATTCAACGCGATATTGGTTTCCCGGCATCAGCGGCTACACGAATATTTTTTCCTCATTTTACACTCCGGGAATTTTGAATTCTCTTGGTGTGTACCTTCATTATAACTTTAATGCCACTTCTAATGCATCTATTTATCTTATTTTGGGCAATTACACAGTGCTGCAAGGCAATTCAGGTGAGGTCCTGGTTGAACTTGGCAACCAAACTTTAGGGCAAATAATTAACTATAGGGACTTTGACAAAAAGAACGTGCCTTTAAGGCTAGGGACAGGCGAAGGGACAGGCGGAGCCGCAGATGTTTCGCTTGTAACAGACTTATCCGGAAGTATGCAAACTTGCGAGGGTAACAGAAAACAATATGATATCGATGCGAGTTTTTGCGGAGGAGACTTATTTTATGACAACTTCAATGAAGGTGTAGATGATGGATGGACAAGAGAAAGTGGCTCATGGACATTAAGCAATGATGTGTATAATCAGGTTGCAGGAGGAACAGGAAGGTCAATATCAGGTAATAACGAGTGGGGCGACTTTAATCTAAGGGTTAGCTTTAAACCAAACAGCAACAACCCCATAGGAATTTACTTTCGTTACATAAATCCTTCGTATTATTACAGGTTAGAGGCTGCTAAAAACCCCCCTTATTCTGGATTTAGGTTATATAGGAATAGCGGCAGCGGCGATGTTCAGATAGCAAAAGACAGCACTTGGTCTTTTACAATTGGAACGTGGTACACGTTTTACGTTAGCGCTATTGGTGACAGAATCACAGTTGATTTTGACAAGGGCAGCGGAATTAAAACAATTATCGATGTGATAGACGAGCCAAGTGCCCCAAGACAAGGCATGATAGGACTTTACACTAACAACCATCCCGGTGCTGCATTTGACAATATTTTTGTTGGCCTTGATCAAGGATTTTGCGCATCAGAAGGCTACTGCTCTTCATATTCTAACAACACTATTAGTGGAATTCTTTATGATAATGTTGTCCTTGGCGACTTGGGTTCGATCTGCTCAAGCTATACTGAAGTTCCAAACTGCGGCGTTGGAACAACACCTTATTGTTACCAAGCTTCAGGAACATGCTCAAATGGACCTATTAATTGGAACTTTGCGAACTGTGGTGGCCAGGGTGTAGGTTATACTATAAGCCCATGTTGTAGCGGTAACTGTTGCAGTGGTCAGCAGGCTCTTTGCGGCGCAAGCTGTTGGGTTGATAATTATGGTGGCGTACGTTCTTTTTCAGACTGCAATCCGGTCAATGTTTGGGATGCAAATAGTCTTACAAAATGCAGAGCAGGGTGTTCGCGGTATTCTGAGTATACGCTAGGAACCTGCGCCGGCAATCCAAGTCCAACACAGACTTGGTGTTATGGTTCCGATTGTTTGACAAAACCAACAGCTGCAAACTTTGGGAGCACATGTGCAACAACAAATAGTTTGTACATAACAATGAATAAGACTGGGCAAGATAGGTCTCTCCTAAAAAATGACTTTGAAATTGACTCGGCTGGATGGGCGCCAAGAGTAACAGATATAACAGTTATAAGGGATGTTTCAACTTCTTCAGAGGGAACTTGGTCTATCAGACTTGCTGATGCTACTGGGGGCGTTGTTTCTGCCCATATTATGGAATGGAACAGCTACAACACGGCAAATATCTCCAAAATTGAATTCGACTACAAATGTGAATCTGGAGCAAGGTGGGGATGGATGTATTACTCAACTGCCAATAGCTGGGGTTGCATAAAGGGCAGCGGAAACAAGACATGCGGCGCAAATTACAGGTATGTAGGTCAATTTACTCCTGATATCATATGTGACAACACATGGAGGCAGGCAAGCTTCAACTTTAACGAAAAAGTTTTTCCAGAAACTGTCAGTGGAGGCGTTAATTGGGGTACGATTATATACGATGGGAATGCTGATGTTTCAAATGCAAACAAGAAGATGTGGTTTGACAATGTCAGAATTAAATTTGAGGACAAAAGTTTTGTTGAGAAATGCAAAGGCACAATTCCTGTCTTGGCAAGCAGTGCTTCTGCCACTTTGACTGTATGCAGTGGAAGTTGCAATGATCCAAGTTTTACCTCCTGCGCTGTATCTTACACCAAGGGACCAAGTGTAGTCAACTGTATTGGCTCAAAAGCAGACCATTGCCAGTGCTTTCCCTCTGAAGGAAGTGACCCAATACCTTGCTATACATATTCCACGGGCTTTACAGGCTACAGAAACCACTGGAGGCAGTGCGATGGAGTTTATGCGACTGGTTATTGGAGGCAATACTATAATTACAGCTATCAGACACAGACACCAGGTAAATATTATGACTGCAGCAGTATATTGGGGCAATTTTCCTGCAGAAACAAATTCTGGGGAACTGAATTTGATGACGCATCGTGGACTTTGACATCAACTCCGCATCAAAATTGGGGATGCGGTTATTGCAGCAATTTCTACAGGCAGAATTTTACATACCCGCTCAGTATGAATAGCGCATCAGGCAAGCCAGTTACTGGAAGTCAGGCCACACCAACATTTGGTCCTTACAGCAAGATTACAGATCAAAATGTTGCTAATTACGCATATAATTATAATCCTTCGGGTATCGGATTGCAATGGATTCAGGCTGATTTAGGAAAACCAATAAATATTACGAGCATAAAATTATGGCATTATTACTCTTGGCCAAATAATGCCTATATAAACAATTCTGTTGCTGTGTCTGAAACAGGCGCTTTCGCAGGAGAAGAAACTGTATTATTTAATAGCGAAGTCGATGGAAGATATGTGGAAACAGCACAAGGCAAGGAAATCAAAATTCCTGATGGAGTAACCGCACGTTACGTAAGAAACTGGATCAATGGCAGTAACTACACCACTTTTGGAAAACAATACAATATTTGGAATGAGCTGCAAGTGTTCTACTTGAATGATAACCTTTCAAATTTCAGAATCAGCATAGGCAGCGACGATGGGGTTATATGCTATCTTAACAATAAATTGGTGCGATACACTTCTAATGCAAGAGGTTATTTTAAGTGGAATGATAACGCTTTAAGCGTTGGAACATCACCTGTTGTTAATGGCACCAATGTTTTGACATGCCAGGTTGCCACAGACTGGAGCGGTGGATTTAACGCAAAGCTTCAATCTGATGCCGGGCAGTTTGTTAAGGAGGATTCCCAGTGGAAATCTCAGCAATTGACGAGTTTTTGCAGTAATGACTGGGCATATAGTTTTGGAGATGGGGAGGAGCGAGTAACAAATAGGGTGTATGACCCTGACAGTAATACTTGCGAGTATGGAAAAAGTGTCAATGATTGTGATGGTTATTATCCTAAAACATTAAATAGAAATCTGAACGTTGCTGCATGGTCATCAAGGTGGGATTATGATGCCTATTGGAATGGATTATTTCCAGTGGCTCAATATTTGGCTCAATTCAATTATGGCCAATTTTATTTCAATCTAAGCGGCTACTACACGCCAACAACACCATTGCCAAATCCAAAAATCTGGACAGACTCAGACATAATTATTGTAGACTGTGATGGGAATGCGTGTCAAAGCTTGCCGGCAGACAGACGGATTACAAGAGCAACCATCATCAACGCACTAAATAATGGAAAAATAGTAATTACCAATTGGAACAACTTTCTTGACATCCGAACTGCACTCGGAAACCCACCATACAGTGAAAGCCTCTCTTATAACCTAAGGTCATTATACATGCCAGTAGGCAGCGGCAAGTTAATAGGGGATCAATATAGCTACCTGGCTTACAGATGGAAAGTAAATTTGCAGTATGACCATAGGGTAAAATCTGCTAATCTCCTTAACGCAGTATATCCAGTTTGGTATAAAGGAACTAGTGTAATTCCCTGCCAGCCGAATTATTGTTTACCACGCTCGGGAATTAAATCTTGCTCAGGTTGCGATTTCACTAGAATAAAATTGGCAAAAAAACTTGACTTGCTTTTTGCTGACATTGTAATGCAGGCAAAAGGCAGCAGGATTGGGCTTGTCGGATATGGAAACAGTGTTTGCGCCAATTATGGCATGAATACCAATAAAACCGAAGTCAAACAGAACATTGCCAATTTCACGGCAAATTGCGGTGCTACTTGCATCAGCTGCGGCGTCAAGGCAGCTTGGCTACAGCTTAACTCAAGCTTGAGAAATAAATATGTGCTTCTTATGAGCGATGGAGAAGCAAACACCTGTCTTAGTGGCGTTTGCGGGCCAGGTGCTGCCTACGCAGAGGCCCTAGACTTGGCTGTGGATGCCTTTAATGAGTCAGGCATAGTTTTCTACACTATTGGGTTTGGGAGAGAAGCAGGTGCAGACTTGCTTAGACAAATTGCAAATAGGACTACCGGAAGGTTCTGCATAGGCAATGACTCGTCAACTTTAACCCAGTGCTATCTTTCCTTTGCTGATGAGCTGAAGTTTAAGTCGCAAAGTATTGGGGTAAGCACAAACATAAACGCTTTCTTAGCGCAGTCAAGGCTTGACCTTTTTTCGGATTCTTACATCGAAATTAACTACACTCCGGATTCTGGCGATAGCGAATTTGGCAAGATTTCTGTCAGCCCACCAGTGCAGCAATTAAGGAACTGCACTTCTTCGGTTAATATATTTCCAGAAATAAAGGTCACGGACGCAATCATCACCTCTTACTCTTCGGAGCACTGGACAGACTATGCAAGCGCAAATAATGTCACCAGCTATAATTTGAGCTCCTATGGCACGAATTACTTGTCGCTTGGAGACCCGTTCAGCTTAAACATCCCAACTGTCATGTTAAATACTGGAATCAATAATATCACAATAGGAACAGGCGACGGCCCGACAAATTCAACAGGATGTTCGCTTAATAATAGTTTTATTTATTCAGGCTTAATCAATTTGTCTGTGCCATACTCACCAGTGAGCGCTACTGCTGAGGGATGCGATTGGACTGTCGAATTTAATGACAACTCAGTAACCAATATAATGATTCCATTAAACTATTCTGGGGCAAAAACCTGCATGTTTACCAGCTCCAGTTTGGTTTTCGACGAAAACGATGCCGTGGATGTTTCCGCTTCCAAAATATTCGGCCTTCTTGATTTTGATGACGACAGAAAGATTGATGTTAAATTTGACAACAACCAGATAGATATTGAATCTAACTTAATAACGCAGATTCCGTCCTTGTGGGGCCCAGCGATTGTCGAAGTCAGGGTTTGGCAGTAACCCGTCTCATGCACAATGTCAAAAAGAGGAATTTTTTACACAACAGCTGCAATCGCACTTACATTGGTTACAATTTTTACATACGGCACTTTTTATTCGTTCAATCTCAATGAGAAGATGGATGTGATAGAAACAAGAATCGGGACTGTAAATTTTTTTATAAGAGACATCGAAAGGGACATTAATAATGGAGTGTTCATTGCCGGATTTAGAACTTTCTTGAGCTTCAATGATTATATAGCCACCAGCGGCTTGTTCATCGACGATGTTAATTCCAGGTTTAAGGAGTCATTCCTAAATGGAACAATAAACAATGCTGAGTTAAATTTAATGAGGGACACTACTTTTACTGAATGGGCAAAAAGGATATCGGCGAGGGCCAACAAGATAGACATCTTTTTCAATTTTACCATAAATGACATTAAATTAAACCAAAGCGATCCATGGAATGTGATAATTGGATTGGATATTACATTAGAAGTAAGGGATAAAAGAAACACAAGCTATTGGGTAAGGAACAAGTATATAACAAGCAAGATAAACATTATTGATTTTGAGGATCCTCTTTATATAGTAAATAGCGAGGGCAGAGTCACTAACCCAATAATAAAGTCCAACATAACTGAGTTTGTCGTAAATGGTGACGTCACAAATCTTTTGGCGCACACAAGCAGCTCCTATTACACTGCGCATGAAGACTCTCCAAGCTTTTTAATGAGGTTTGAAGGCAATCTTGGGAATTCCACATATGGCATAGAAAGCCTTGTTAATTTAGAGGAATTCCTGGGGCAAGGCCTGGCCCTTAAAGACAGGAGCGTAGTTGATTACATCTATTTTGGGACTCAAAGCACTGTTAATTACAGGATTAACAAGACTCCGGAATGGTTTAAGATAGATTCGGGCCACTTAGTTCCTTATATGGTCAACGGCACAACTTGTGCTCCAAGTGAATGTGTTATTCCATAGAAAAACGAGTTTTTCGAATAATTCTTATCAAGGCTTTTAGCCTTAAGTATGTAAGAAG
>JBBSVT010000112.1:0-28913 GCA_038046685.1 Nanobdellota archaeon | reverse complement strand
GCACAGAAATCTTGATTAATTCTTAAAGTGTGAACTAATTATGAAATTGAACAAATGTTATTTTTATCATTTAAGAATTAATGCAGGCTTAATTTAGGATTATGAGAATGGCTACTAAGATGATGGATAAAAAAAGTAATTGTATGAAACACTAGAAACTCGTAACCCTGGCATTGCAATAGGGACAATACTTCGGTTTTTTTGTGTCAACGTTAATCATAAACTTAAAGCCGCAGGAATTGCATTTATGCCCAACTTTGGATGGTTTTTCCTCATTTAATGCATGCTTAGCCAATATTGATGGTTGCGGCTTGTTTAGAACTTCCTTCTCGATTTCTTTGTGTATTCCTTTATTTTTAATGCAATCAGGACAAATCACTTTGGCTTCATCTAAGTCCAGTTTTAAAGTAGAGACTAGAACTTTGTTTCCGCATTTCTTGCACGGAGCCATTACATCTTGGACAATTTTAATCACCTTTCATCTTAAAGGCATCTGCCATTATTCTCGCGGTGCTTCCTTTTGTCATTGCTGATTCTGAGCCGCAGTAGGGGCATGTGGATATTGATAAGTGCCTTGCCCTTGAGAAATTATACTTGCATTCCTTGCAGAAATATTCCTTCATAACAGACTCTTCTTTTTTCTGAATTTTAGTTTCAATTGCCTTTGATTGAGGAACCTCTTTACCATCAGTTTTTCTTTCAAGACAATTCCTGCAAACAAGATTCTTGCCATTTGCATTCATTCGCATCATATCCATAGAATACTCGTTTCCGCATTTGTAGCATTTGATTTTAATATTTGTGTTTCTTTCGATAATCCCACCTTTATAAATCGAAAAAATTTTGATTGTGTAAATATTTAAATATTGCGTTATTTTTTATTTTCTTGCATACGGCTTTGGGCCAGTGGTTATCTGTACCTAAGAAAGATTGTTTAAAGCTGGGCAGGACTCTTGAAATAGTTAAATTTTTTACCGAAATCAAACCAACCAATAACTATAAACTGATTAAATGTGGTATATGGTTAAAGGAATGTAAATTACCTAATAACAAAAGAGTTATTGAAGAATCAATGCGACTGTGATCTAATGGCTATGATTCGAGCTTCCCATAAATGGAAAAAGCTTGCTATCCGGGTTCGAATCCCGGCAGTCGCATCTTTTAAATTTAGAAACTTATTTATATATGAGCACAAGAATTCATATTATGGTGTGGGGCATACTTCATGAATTAGGCAGAAAAATCATCCATATTACAATACTTTTTGTGCTTGGGGCTTATTTTTTAATAAAGGATTATCTTATAAATTCGGGCTATAGCACAATAATTGCAAAGCAAGTGGCAATGCTGTTTCTTGTTTCATTGCTTATCCTTTTCTTAATATTGGAGTATGTAAGACTGGAGCTAGGATGGAAGCTGCCATTTTTTTCCCAGTTTATAAGGCCTAAGGAGCAAAATAGAATGTACGGAGTCATTTATTTTTTGTCAGCTACAATCATTTGCCTGGCTGTGTTTGACCCTAGAATCGCCTTGACGGCTTTGCTCATGACTACTTTTGGCGATATGACAGCTGCACTGGTAGGGAAAAAATACGGGACAACTTTGATTTACAGAAACAAAACTTGGGCAGGATTTATTGGAGAATTAATTATAAACACCATTGTTGGCTTTGTAATATTGAGCGGACTGTTTCGCAGCGTATTTTTGATTGTGGGCATTAATTTGCCTGATCCTATATCAGGAGGCATCTACATCATACTTGGAATGGCAATAATTGCAACAGTTGTTGAAACTCTTGTCGATGAATTAGACGATAATTTGCTTATTCCTATTTTCTCAGGGTTCATTGGCCAGGTTATTGTTTTCAGCTTGTAATTCTTGCAATTAACAGTTGCTCGTTTATTGGTTCAACCATATTAAACATGCTCCTTAGACCTGCCTCGAGGCTGGACTCGTCACATATTTTGTGATGTGTATAGGGAAAAACAATCCATTTTTTATCTTGCTCGGAAAATGGGTTTACAAATATTAAGCTGAGAAATTTAAAACCAATCAGCCGATCCCAATTTTTTAGAAGAGTATCAAAATTTTCCTGCGAACTTAAAGTGACAATAGAAAAATGGAAATTATTATTCAACTTTTGCACTATGGGCTCCATATCAACAATTCTTGGAGTAATAATAAAATAATGTTCCCTGTCCCTGTATTTTACATATAAATCAAATCCACCCTTCCCATTTTCAATCTGCTCTATTTTTTTAAGAATAACATCCTTGTTTTTGATAAAATTGATTGCCCAGTCAACTAAAAAAGAACGGCACTTATCTTCCATAAAGAAGCAAATTTAAGATTGTTATTTATAAAATTAACGGTATCGAATCTTTTTTTGGAATTCTTATGCTGTTTTATGATTGCACTGCTTGAATAAACCTTGTTGAGGCAACATAAGCTGCTAAAATGCCAACCAAACCTAATCCATAAGATCCTCCAGCAAATGCTATGGTAGCGCCTAAAATACCGGCTAAACCTACCAAATCATCTAGTTTTCCAGTAGTATGCTCTTCCTTAATTTTTGCCCGATATTTCGCAAGGATTTGTTCCAAACCTTGTTGTATCAATTCGGGGGATGCAGGATTTTCCTCAGTATGCGTTCGAGTTAGCCCACTAATGAAAGCATCAGCTTCAGCCTTAGCTTCAGGACTGATCTTTTTTACCTTCTCATAAATCTTCATTGAGTCAACCATTTAAATCACTTGGATGTTATATCCAACATACTAGCCAAAAAAATAACTGCAATTTTAGTCATTCTCCACTCTCGGAGCCAGGATAAAGCTCAGCATAACCTTGTCAACAGTCTTGTATTCGAGCCTTAATGGATAATCCTTGTTGAATTGCACAATAACATCGTCGCTGAGCTTTGAGCCATTTATCATTTTTTTTAGATATTCAATGCTGTATTTAGCTTTTATTTTCTCATCGCCATGCATGCTTATTTTAGTGACGTCGTCTTCCTTAATCTCTATCTTGGCTTGATTAAGGTCTCCCTCTGCCTGCAATGTAAATTTGCTCGGCTCGGCAATGAATGTAACGCTCTCCCCAACAACATCGGCGTCGGCAATTGCCTCATTCAAAATGCTTGACGAGGTTTTTATAACCACTGGAAACTTCAAATCTGGAACTTTTTGTTCTTTTTCTTCTAGCTCAATCTGCGGCAGGTTGAAAGTTCTTGTCGTTGAACTTCTTAATTCAATTTTCAATCTATTATCTGAGTCCAACTCAAGTGTGAGCATATCTTTTTGAGAAATTCTTCTGAGTATCTGCTTTAAATTGCTTAAGTTGATTGCAATCTCTGTGTCCTGTTTGATTTCATATTCAGTAAAAGAGCTGCTCAACAATTTGAAAATGACCATTGCAACATTTGCAGGGTCCATAGCCACTAATTCCATAGCATCTGGCGTAATTTTGAAGCGGGCTTCAGTTACAAGGTCAGAAATTATAGAGATGCTTTCCTTTAAGTAACTTGGATTTGCTAAAGTAAGTCTCATTTTACCCCCATAGAGAGGTATTTGGTCCTATTTATATTTTTTTGCTTTTGGGGTTATTCTTTATAAGAATGGAAAATTTATAATACATGGAAAAGAAGAAGTTAAGAAAGCTGTGGGGAGGTTATTGAGTGTTTAAATCGAAAGGCAATGGCAACACTTATATATTATGACTCATTAAATGTTGATAAAAATAATGAAACCAATAAAATGCAGTAAATGCGGTAAAAGTTTCGAAGAAATCAGGTTCTATAGAGATTGGTTTATGGATATTAAAAAAGCTGTTTTGTCAAGCCCAGTATGCTTAAACTGTTCTAGGGAGCTGGTAAACCAAAGCAAAAAATATTTCAAAATATTGTATTCTTTAACAGAACTCATTACAGATTGAATATAGCTGAAATATCTATTGCATCATTATTCCTCATTTTAATTTCACTTGGATTTTCTTATTATGTTGAAAGGTCTAGAACTTCTCCTATACTTTATTTCTTTTTTCTTTTAGGTTTAACTGGTTCTATTCTAGTTATTAATACTTTAAGAAAATATGGATTTTGATTTTTTATTGCAAAATTAAAACAAAAAAATTTCAAAGCTTTATAAGAATAAAACTTATGACTAAAAAAAGAATATTTTTTGTATTAATTTTAGTGATGATGCCTATCTTAATATCCTGCAGTAGGATACCTAACACCGAGAAATCAAGCAAAGAGTTAGAACCTGAAACATCAGTGTATAAATTTCTGGAGAAAATAGACCCTGAAGTATATAAGAATTGTAAAGTTCTAATAGGTCTGAATAGTAATATTTTTTATGAAGGTGATTTTGCAGTAGTTAAAGGTTATGTATGTGGTAATATTGCAACTTTTTGGATAAATCAACAAGGAAATGTAGAATGTTATACAAGATACAGATGTGAAGTAGTTGGTTGTGATAATATAGGAAAAAAAATTTGCATTTCGTAATTCTAAATAAACATTTTCTTTTTGAATTTTATCTGCAAAATGAGGATCAAAGACATGAAATATTTAAAGAAAAGTTTAAATTATAGCCCAATTATAATCATATAAACAAAGCAAAATGTCCACATTATACGAACATATCTCGGCAAACAAGAGGAAGTCAATGTTATTGATAACCTTATTCTTCATCATTATCGGATTTCTAGGCTATGCTTTTGGGGTTTATTTCGGAGATGCTTTTATAGGACTTGCTTTTGCAATTATTTTTTCAACTATAATGACGTTAATTAGCTTTTATTCTGGTGACAAGATGATATTAAGTATGAGTCATGCTGTGCCTGCTGATAAAAATAAATATCCTCATCTTGTAAATACAGTTGAGGGATTGGCAATTGCATCAGGCATACCAACACCAAAAATTTATGTTATTGATGACGGTGCTATAAATGCATTTGCAACAGGCAGGGACCCTAAACATGCTTCTGTAACTGTCACAACTGGCGCAATTCAAAGGCTGAAAAGGGATGAACTAGAAGGAGTGATTTCCCATGAGCTGGCTCATATAAGGAATTATGACATCAGAATGATGATGATTGTTGTTGTGCTTGTTGGTGTTATTGCCCTGCTAAGTGATTTGTTTTTAAGAAGCGTATTTTACGGTAGAGGAAGAAGAAGTTCTGGCTCCAGAGGAGGAGGCTTAATTATGGTCATAATAATTTTGATTGGGCTTATTTTGGCAATTTTAGCGCCCTTAATTGCCCAATTAATTAAGCTTGCAATTAGCAGAAAAAGGGAGTTCCTTGCAGATGCTGATGGCGCTTTGCTCTCAAGAAATCCTGATGGCTTAGCCAATGCTTTAAAAAAGATAAGAGACGACAAAGAACCATTAGTTGAAGCAGCGAATAAAGCGACTGCGCATTTATTCATAGAAAACCCGTTAAGGACTTTTAAAGGAAGAATAAATAATCTTTTTAGCACACATCCGGATATAAATGAAAGAATCAAGAAATTAGAGGGCTTCTAAATATGTGTTTATACCTTCAATCTGCCTAAGCTTAGTATGCCTAAACAAGAATTTCCTAAATTGATTGTTGATTTTAATTCCATTATTTTGAAGATTGGAGTTCAATTTGCCGTAAATTTCCTTCCCCTTTTTATCCAAATCGGTAAGGATAATGCATTCTTCATTAGAATCAGAAATTTCCTCCACAATTTGGAAAATTGGCTTTTTGCTCAATTCCATTACATTTTCTATTCCAAGTTTTTGCAATGCTGCCTTATCATTTTTGCCTTCTACTATGACTAAAGTTTTTGAATTTTTGATTTTTTCAATGAAATTATTAAGATCGAGTAGTTTTTTGTCCATTGCTAGTGAATCCGAAGTCTCATTTTCGTATTTAAATATATTGTATGCAAATCAAAAAACCCTTGCAAAACCATTAAAAACCAAAAAACATTCCTGAATCCATGATCCCTATCCACGTGTCTTTAAACTACTATAAGAGAAGAGACATTCAGGAAGAAATTATTGCAAATTCAAAAGATAGGGAAGTTGTTGCAAAGTTTAATGATAATTTTGGAAAGAGGCCTGATGTGTTAAGGCATCCAAGCGATATTCTTGAGCTAGCGAAGCAAGGAGCAACATCCTTCCATGCTTCAGAGGAGCTCTGGAGGAATGCTCTGCAGCTCAATACTTCATTAAGAAGGCATGATTTGGACAGCTTAAGAATTGGTTGGGATTTGGTTCTCGACATCGACTGCGGATTTTTTGAATATTCAAAAATAGCGGCTGACTTGGTAATTAAGGCCTTAAAATTTTATAATGTATCTTCAATCTCGTGCAAATTCTCAGGCAACAGAGGCTTTCACATTGGAGTGCCTTTTGAGGCATTTCCTGAAAAAATAAGGAATGAGGAAACAAAAAACCTGTTTCCGGATGCTCCTCGAAAAATTGCTCTTTACATAAAAGACATGATCAAGAAACCGCTTGGAGAAAAAATAATGGAGTTTGAAAATAACGATTTTAATGCTGTCATTAAAAAAACTGGCAAAAAGATGGCGGAATTAACTTATTATGACGGTGAGACAAGAATATTAAATGCAGAGCCATTTTTAGATATTGATAGCCTGCTTATTTCTCCAAGACACCTTTATAGAATGCCTTATTCTTTGCATGAAAAATCAGGATTAGCCTCAACGCCATTAAACCCTGAAAAGGTGTTGCTGTTCGGGAAAGAGCTTGCTATCCCAAAAAATGTCAGGATAAGCAAGCACGGATTTCTCTATAAGGGCGATATTGAAAGCCACGAAGCAAGAAGATTGCTAATGGAGGCCCTTGATTTTAGTATTAAGCGGGATGCTAGCAATTTAAAATCAGAAAAAAAAATTGACATGCCAGAAAAAGCTTTGCCTGAAGAATTGTTTCCGCCATGCATCAGGCTCATTTTAAATGGATTAGAAGACGGAAGAAAAAGGGCACTGTTCATACTTCTTAATTATTTAACTTCCATTGGGTGGGATTACGAAATGATAGAGAAAAAGTTAATTGAATGGAATTCCAAAAATAAAGAGTCATTAAGAGAAGCTTATTTAATTGGCCAGTTAAGATACCATAAGCAGGCTCGAAAAATTGTTTTACCTCCAAATTGCCCAAAAAGAGAGAATAATTTGGTATTGTTTAATCAGCAGAATTATTATTCAGATTTGCGTATTTGCTGTCCAGACTCTCTTTGTGCCAAAATCAAGAATCCTGCACAATACACTACCAGGAAAAGCTGGTTGATGAGTAAATATCCTAAAGACAAGGCTGAGATTGGTAGCGACGCCAAACAAAATTAAGATACAAAGTTTCGAAAACTATTTAAATAACCAAGTAAATGGATATTTATAGTAAAAATTGAGGTGATTGGATGGTTGTTGATAATCAGCAGTTAATGTATCTTATGCTTGCCGCTATTATAGGGACTCTAGCCGCAATAGTTTATTCTTTGAGGATACTTGTCTTAATGGAGCGGAGAGTTGCCAGGATAGAAATGCATATTGAAAGGGTTGTTGACAAAATTATTAAGGAAGAGATAAAGATTGAAAGGGCAATTAGGAAAAAGTGATAAATGGTTAAATTAAAGAAAATTTTTAATCAGTTCAACCATGATTTCCAAAATTACAATCGTTCCATTTACTTTTCTCATTTTTGCATTTTCAGTATTTACGACAGTCCATGCTGAAGTACGAGTTGTTAATCTTGCGGATGAACTACAAGCGGCAAGTATTGTTACGCCTGCGAAAGTAATCTCGTATGATGACGATCTGCTAAAAGTCCAACCGTTGGGAAGTAATAACATTTTGTTGGTAAGATATTCGACTGATCCAACATGGAATCCGAGTCGTTTTATACACACGGAGTGGCCACCAAAAGACGAGACGGTAAGTCTTACTGCCGAATGGCCGCCAGTTGGAGCAGAAGTTCTCATAGTCGTTGATAGGGAAAGCGTCGTGTCTATCTTCGCATGGCCATTGGGAGAAAAATATCGTTTTTGGTCTCCGATGATGACTAGGAGCGTTGCTGCCTTTAACTGCAAATCGCTTGGTATACCCATAGATCTTGTACGTCCAGAAGACGATCCTGATACAAGTTGGGATGGTTGCCTTGTTGATAAGTCGCGCATCGTCTCAAGGGGAGTGAACGACGACATTGGTTCCAACATCGACAATACTGAACCTACGAGAAAATCATTTATATTCCTTGCATTGCTAATTGTTGCGGCTATTGTTGTCGCGTTATACTTCATTGTTCATAGAAAAAATAAGACTAAAGCAAATTGATTTTTGGATTTATTCGCTTGAAATCCATTTGCCACCAAAGAAAAACTTGAAATTTTAATTAATAAAACGCATATATTTGATCACTTTATCAACTCGTCAATCAAAAGACCCCTTCTTTCAGCAACTTTAGCATCAATCACATAACCATTCTCTGTTTTTTCTATGTCGTCGATGCTTAAAAACAGTTATCTTTCGACTTTGTAAGAGATAAGTTCTTCGAAAGATATTCCATTTAAGTCTACAACTTTAGAATCAATTATATAGCTATTCTTTTTTTTTTTTAAGTCTTCAAAACTTAAAAACCTCCAATCTTTTTTTTGGAATTTGACAGCAAACCACGCTCTTGCATCAAATATGTTGGAAAATTCCTTGAGTTTGTCAATATCGTAATTGCTTAAATAAATTTTTCCTTTGTTTGTTGTTTTGCATTCTATCGCTAATTTTCTGTTGTTATCTTTGCTTCCTGCAAGTAAATCGGGGCCCGGATACTTCATAGAGCCTGAACCGGCGCTCCTCAAGCATGCCCAATTCCTGTTCCAAAACATATGCAGTAATTCTCTTTCCGCATTAGTGCCTTTATTTTTTACACCCATTCTAGAGCTCAATTTTCATAAAATCATTGGCGCATATTACATTATCAAAAATGTTCCTTGCATCTTCCTCTAATTCTTGAGTATTTTTGTATCGTGCGCTGAAATGCACTAAAACCAGCCTCTTAATATTTGATTTATTTGCTATTTGTGCGGCTTGCTTGGCAGTTAAATGGCCATATTCCTCGCTTTTATCAACTAATTTTGAAGAGTATGTTGCCTCACTAATCAGCAAATCTGCATCGTCTGCAATTTTGTAACAATTCTCGCACAATACTGTATCAGTAATGTAAGCAAGTTTCTTGCCGGCTTCCACATAAGTAATATCCTCAGGCATGATTTTTCTCCCTTTATGCTCTACTGCCCTGCCTTGTTGCAATTGTCCCAGCAATGGCCCAATCGGAATATTGAGCTTTTTAACTTTTTTCATATCGATTTTTCTCTTGTCTTTTTCAACAAATCTATAGCCAAGAGTTTCAATACTATGCTCCAGTGGGTAAGCCTCTAACTGAAATTCATTATTTTCAAAAAAAATGCCGCTCTTAATTTCTTTAATCTCAATATTTATCTTTTTATCAAAAACAAAAGCCTTAAACATCTCTTCCATATGTTTTTTTGTCTCTGCAGGCCCGTAAACTTCCAGCTTATTGGAGTAGTTCATTGAACTTAAACTTTGAATCAGGCCGGGCAAGCCTAAAACATGGTCGCCATGCCAATGGCTGATAATGAGTTTGGTTACTTTTGTCAGGCTGATTCCAGCTATCTTAAACTGCCTTTGAGTTCCCTCTCCACAATCAAATAACAGCCCTTCAGAGCCATAGCTAAGAAAAACAGCTATCTGGTTTCTTTCTTTTGTAGGGACCATTGAAGATGTTCCCAAAAACGTTACTTGCATAAGCCCAAGTATTGAATTAGAATTTATAATGGTTTTTGTTTTCAATATAGAAAAAAACTTTGATTTATGTCACTCCATGAAATCTGGAAGTTTATTTGCCCTATTTTTGAATTCTTTTTTGTTATTGTATATTCCGTCTATCTTCTAAAATCATGTTCTATTTCGATTTTTCAAAGGAAGTTTTTTAAATCAACCAGCTTACCAATATGATAAATCAGCAACAAAGATGACATCAAAGATAAAGGGAGAAATTGAAGAGATTCTTCCTAAAAAGGAAGAGAAAGAAGGAAAAGAGACCAAAGAACACAGAGAGCCTGTTAATTCATACTTTTCCATGGAAAGGGTGCTTACAGAAAGCTCGGATAATGCTAGAGAGCTATATAACCAAAGCAGATATGGTGAAATGCTCGACGATGGCAGAGTCCAGCTCTCTTTAATTGAAGCCCTTTATTTGCTGGAGAAGAAGAGAATTATTGTCTTTGATTCCAAAAATAAAGAGATGGTTCTGGAGCTTTTCCTGAAAAAATCCCAAAAAGTTGAGCCAAATTTTTGGGTAAGGTATTGCGTTTATAGAGACATAAGAAACAGGGGCTATATAATAAAAACAGCGCTGAAATTTGGCGCTGATTTTAGGATTTACGATAGGGGCGTAAAGCCAGGCGAAGACCATGCAAGATGGGTTGTGTTTCCAGTTCATGAAAGTTCTACACTTACATGGTATGAGTTTGCTGCAAAAAATAGAGTAGCGCATTCAACAAAGAAAAGGCTCCTTATCGCAATAGTGGATGTTGAAAATGATGTCACGTTTTACGAAGTCCGATGGTTGAGACCTTAATCATTAAGAGTTTCAATAATAAAATATAAAAACAAACCTTGCTTATTCCTTCTTATGGAAACTCGCGACAAAATCCTTGAATTCATCAAGCTTAAAGGTCCTGTTCTGCCGGTCCAGATTGCCAAGGAAATTGGAAGCAATATCCTTATGGCCTCTGCGCATTTAGCTGAGCTTACTGCAAGCAAGAGATTAAAAATTTCTTCCATTAAAGTTGGCGGTTCTCCACTTTATTATCTGTCTGGACAAGAAGCGATGTTGCAGAAATTTGTTGGGAACATGAATGATAAGGAAAAAAAGGCATTTGATCTCCTAAGCCAAAATAAAGTATTGAGGGATTCTGAGCAGGAGCCTGTAATAAGGGTTTCGTTGCGGGAAATAAAGGATTTTGCAGTTCCCTTAAATGTAAATCATAACAACAACAGGGAAATATTTTGGAAATGGTATTTAACACACAATGAGGAGGCAGAATTAATTATAAAGAAGAGTCTGCAAATTCCGGAAAAGCCCGTTGAAAATAGATTAGAGGAGCAAGCTGTTGAAAGGGTAACTGAAGTGCAACAACAAGAATTAAAACCACAAGAAATTCAAAAAGGAATCAATCCAAAAAAGGAATCAAGGAAGTACAAGCCAAGGGAAAAAGAAGATGATTTTTTTAGAGATATAATAAAATTCTTCGAGAAAAATAAAATAAAAGTTGTTAATAGCGAAGTGATAAAAAGAAATTCTGAGATTGAATTTATCGTAGAGGTGCCAAGTGTTGTCGGAGATTTGCAATACTACTGCAAAGCAAGAAACAAGAAAAGGATTAGTGATTATGATCTGAGCCAGGCTTACGTAAAAGGTCAATTGAAAAGATTGCCCGTACTAGTCCTTTCTCCCGGCGAGTTAACAGCAAAGGCGCAGGAAATAATCGGAAAAGAATTAAGCAATCTGACCTTCAAAAAGGTATAAAATGGGAGTAGCTTTAACTGAGTTGTTGCTGGTTAAGGAGATAGATTTGGAGTTTTTACATAACAAAATTCTTGTTGTTGATGCTCCAATGTGGCTTTACCAGTTTTTAAGCTCAATAAGGCAGAGAGATGGCTCGCTGCTGACAGATTCAAAGGGACAAGTTACTTCTCATTTGATGGGATTATTCACAAGAATTTCCAATTTAACTGGGCAAAACATTAAGCTTGCATTTGTTTTTGACGGCGAGCCGCCAAAGCTAAAGCACATCACTCTTGAAAAAAGAAAAGAAGTCAAGATACAGGCTGAGAAGAAATTTGAGCAGGCAAAAGAAATAGCAGATAAAGAGCTGATGAAAAAGTATGCAGCAAGAACATCAAGGCTTACTGATGGAATGATTGACGAAGCTAGAAAACTGATAGAAGCTTTTGGACTGCCCGTTATTGATGCCACTTCTGAAGCAGAAGCTCAAGCATCCCTCATAGTTAAAAATGGCGATGCCTTTGCACTTGCAACAAATGACGCAGATGCAATGCTTTTTGGAGCTCCAAAAATAGTTAGAAATGTTAATATGGCCGGAAAGAAAAAACGGGCAAATCAGCTAAACTATGACATTATACACCCTGATTTGATAGTTTTAGAGGATAATCTAAAGCATCTCGATATTAGCCAAGATCAGTTAATTGCATTAGCGATGCTTATTGGAACTGACTACAACAGCGGCGGCATTAAAGGCATTGGTCCTAAAACAGCATTAAAAATGGTGAAACAATATGGCAATAATTTTGGTGCCCTGTTCAGAGAGGCAAATTGGGGCAATTTTTTTGACATTTCATGGGAAGAGGTTTTTGACCTGATAAAACATATTCCCGTAAACAAACAATATCGCTTAAAATGGCAGGATGTTGACGAAGAGAAAATAGTAAATTTATTAGCTCACAAACATGATTTTTCCGAGGAAAGAGTCAGAAATCAAATTGAAACTCTGGTAAGGGAAAAACACAGCAAAAGCCAAAAAGGATTGGGAGAGTTTTTTGGGCAGATATAAAAAAAACAACAAAATAAATCCTGCGCAGCTATTAGATAGGCTGAGAAATGAAAGGATAAGAAACGATAAAGAAATGAACGCTATTTTATCAAGTTATAGCATATACTACTCCAAGAAATTTATTTTAATCTTTTTGCTCTTGTTGGTATATTTTATAATTAAATTAATAACAAAATGAAACAGAATCTTAAATATCATCTAAAAAATAAATTAACTTCAAAAGAACTAGAACTTGTTCCTTCTTCTTTTGATGTTGTAGGAGACATTCTAATCTTTTCAGATTTTCCAAAAGGGTTGGAGAAAAAAGAAAAGTTAATTGGACAGACAATACTTGAATGTTATCCCAATATTAAGACTGTTCTTAAAAAAATTAAAAAATATTCTGGCAAATTTAGAACGCCAAAATTAAAAGCCATTGCTGGAGACGGGAAAAAAGAAACAATATGCAGGGAAAATAATATTTTGCTAAAGTTGGATGTAGAAAAGGTATATTTTTCTCCAAGAATGGCCTCTGAAAGGAAAAGGGTATCTGGATTGATTAGGCCGAATGAACTTGTGCTTGTAATGTTCTCGGGAACCGGCGCATACCCGCTAGTCATAGCCAAAAATACCCAATGCAAAGAAGTTTATGGAATTGAAATAAACCCAATTGCCCATAATTATGCATTATTGAACGCTAAAAAAAACAGATTAGAGAATAAAATTAAGCTGTTTTTAGGGGATGTTAAAAATATATTGCCAAAATTAAAAAAAAGATTTGGCAGGATTCTAATGCCCCTTCCCAGAGGAGGGGAAAATTTTCTGGGTTTGACTTTAAAATACATTAAAAAAAACGGGGTTGTTCATTTTTATGATTTTGAGCATGAGGGTGAATTTTATAAGGCAGAAGAAAAAGTCAAAAATGCTTGTGCGAAATCAAAGAAAAGATTTAGACTTCTAAAGACTATTAAATGCGGGCAATATGCGCCCGGTTTCTACAGAGTTTGTGTTGATTTTCAGGTTAATTAGGCAGAAACTTTAAAAATCAGGGATATTCCCTTGTTTAGGTATGCGCGATGACTGTGTGAACACCCATTAAAGCGAAAGCTGATGAAATGCGGAAGTAACTGCTGAGCGTGTACCCCTTCTATTCGATAAAATAAATAAAGAATAATTATCCAAACATTCCAAGATAATCTTGGCCTTCTGTTTTTTCTTCTTCTTTTACTTTGTCTATGGCCTTTAAGAAATCCTCTTTCGTGACTGTTGTTCTATCTTCCCGTATTGCAAAATAACCAGCTTCTGTACAAACTGCCCTGATTTCAGCGCCGCTAAAGCCATCCATTCTGATTGTTAGTGATTTTTTGTTGAATTCCCTGTCAAAACTCATATTTTTTGAATGTATGCCCAATATGTCGTGTCTTGCTTCATTATTTGGAATTGGAATATTGATGAGCCTGTCCAGTCTTCCTGGTCTTATGACAGCAGGATCCAGGATGTCTTTCCTATTTGTAGCTCCTATCACCTTGACATTATCGAGCGGTTTAAAACCATCAATCTCAGCAAGCAGTTGCATAAATGTTCTGTTGACTTCCCTTTCACCAGACGTGCCAACTTCCATTCTTTTGGCAGCCAAAGCATCCAATTCATCAATAAATATAATTGAAGGCGCTTTTTTCCTTGCTAGTTCAAAAATTTCCTTGACAAGTTTTGCACCCTCTCCAATAAATTTTTGAACCAGCTCAGAACCAACAACTTCTATAAAAGTAGAATTGGTTGAATATGAGACTGCTTTTGCCAGCAATGTTTTTCCGGTCCCGGGTTCGCCATAAAGCAGAATGCCCTTAGGCGGAGTAATTCCTACCTTCTTAAACAACTCCGGCTTCTTTAGCGGAAGTTCTACAACTTCCTTTATTTCCTGTATTTGCTTGTCTAATCCGCCAATTTCTTCCCACGAGACTGTTGGCTTTTCAACTATTACGAATTTTTCAACGTTGAAGCGCTTTGTTATCGGAATTTTTTTTATAACGGTAAGGTTTTTCTGCTCCACCAGCACTAAATCTCCTGATTTTAGTTTTTCGCAATTATTGGAAATATTGACAAGAAATTGGTTCCCGTTTGGAATTCGTATAACTGATGTCTCACCAAATAACTCCCTGATTTCGCAAACCATCAAAGGAGAAGCCCTAAATCTTTCAATCTCGTCTTTTAATCGATTGATAGTTTCCTTAAGAATCCTGTTTTCTTCCTCGTAATGGTTTGCAGTGGTAGAATAACTGTACATTATGCTGTCAATTATGTTTTTCGGTTTCGATTCTTTTGCTGGCATTTTGAATTACTGAAGAATAAAGTAGTATAAAAGGTTTTGGGTTTGAAATTTTAAAAATTTGATTTAACTAGAAATTAAGAAAAAGCGGATTTTTCTTTTGCGCTGAATAGTAAATATGAAATTATTATTACAAATGAGATTAATCTTATTATTCCAGTAGTTACGTTATTGTTAATTATAGAAAAAATTCCAGTCAAAATCATTATATAAGTATAATTCTTATTTTGTTCATCACAAAAATAACATTTTTACATGACTATTTTTCCTTCTTTTATTATCAAAAAATTGCCAGCATATATTGTGGGATTCTTTAAAACAACATCAACATGAAATGGCACATTTACCTTGCCGCCAAAGTGCTTATTGTTGCCAAAAGCTATGTGACAAGTTCCTGCAACTTTCTCATCTTCCAAGACATTTCCGGTTATCCTGGCTTTGTAATTTGTTCCAATGCCAAGCTCTGCAACATTCCTGTATGATTTATTTTTTAGTGATTTTTTAAATTCATCTGCAATTTTTCCACCGCTTAAAGAGTCAATAAAACCTTTTTTGATTTTAATTTCTATTTCCTTATCAATCTTACCCAAACTGCCAACACTTGCATCAACAACAATTTTCCCATTTGTTTTTCCTTCCAAAGGTGCAATAAAAATCTCTCCAGCAGGTAGGTTACCAAAAGCACCTTTTTTTGTATAGATTCCATCATCACATATCCACTTTCTTCCTTTTGTATAGAATTCAACATCACTTCCCATTTTAGTAGTTATTTTTATTTTCTTTTTAATTTTTAATTTTTTAATGAGTTTTTCATTAATGATTTTGAGTTTATTGAAATTTATATCTAATGCTCTCTTCATCATATCAATTGTAATTCCAGGCATTGAAGCAATTCTCGCCCCTTTTAATGAAGCATTTTTCCTTGCTTTTGTATGGCTTAATGACATTGTTGTTGGCATCAGAACAACATCATAGTTAAGCATTTCATTGGAAATATATTTGGGTGGTTCTGTTCCATGAGTTTTCGGTATTGTAGTTAGAATTAATTCTGATTTGTTTGTTATTTTTAAAGAGTTTTTATATAATGAGTTTCCGATTGGTTTTAAATGAGAATCAGTTATAATTAAGCAACTTTCATTACTTTTTAAGTTTATGCAATCTTTGAGGATTGTTTGTGAAATTCTATCCAATTTACCACCCCCATATTATATTCCCAATAAAATATAACAGAAGGAATATATATGGCAACACAAGTGATATAATCACCATACTTCTATTAGGTAGATTTTCTTCTGTAGGTATATCCTTAAACTTGGAGATTATTTTCCTCAATAATAATAAAATACCATATGCAATTGATATGAAAGCTGTTAAATAAATCGGTATGAATAGATATGCAAGAAATAGATGTTCAATATCCGCAGTAGAAGATTTGCTGATATAAGCACTGTAATTCCAAAAATTCAATAAAACAAAAGTGAACAACACTAAAGTCAGTATTGTGTATTTTCTTTTCTCAAACCGAAGATAAGTCAGAAACGAGAGTGAAATGAATGGTAATACATTCCAAAAAAAAAGAAGGAAACCAAATACATCCCAGGCTTCGCCCCCTGATGCAAAATTAAACCAAATAAACAGATTAGCGATAGCTATCATTAAAACAAAAAGGGCGATAACTAAAACTCTATGTTTGTTGTTTTTTTTGATATTTTTCATTGTTAACCATCACGATAAATTTTAAGCCACAAATTCCCCATCCTTCAAAATCCAATGTTTATTTCCTTCTTTATCAATCCCATAAACATCAAGCTTTTGTCTTGGCGCATTAAAAACAATATCCATGTGGTATTCTGTACTTCTGTCTGGCTCAAATCCAGAGCCAAGAGCTATATGCATCATCTTAGCTATTTTTTCATTCACAATCAGGTACTCGCATAATCTTGCCTTAGGGTTTGTGTTTATTGCAAACTCGCCAATTCTCTCAAAATTCCTTTTCTTCATGTCAACTATTTCTTTCGGCAGGCTTTTGTTTTTCTCAGCCTCAAGGAGCATTTTCATTGCTTCATGCTTCCTTTTTTTTATTTTCAATATTATCTCTTTTGGGCCGCCAATTATTCTATATTTGCCTCCTTCACACTCAACCACTAATGGATTCTTTTCATTCAATTGGTAGCTTTGATCTACATGCACAACAACATCCCCAACAAAAATTCCTTTGATGTATTCTGGAGTCACAAATGCCTCTCCTCCTGGAATATTGCCCATGCATCCTGCTCTTATGCCTGTTCTTTCCAAGTATTCTTGGTTTAATTTTGTCCTAACATCTGTATCAGAGCGCCTTACCCATCTTTTTGTGCCGTCTTGCTTCACCAATCCCACTTCGAGGTTCGTAACATATCTTTCCTTAAGCTTTCCCTGAACAAATATTGCATCACACATGTCCATCTTATCCTTGATTTTTTGGTTTCTTGCCATTATGTCTGCCCAATCAACGAGGTTTGTTTCAATGAAAATATCTATGGGTATCGTTTCTGTGAATGCAACCCTTGCCATTGGATCCCTGTCTTCGTATTTTGTTTGAGGATAGAAATCAAGCTTGTAGATCATCTGCCCGGGAGACTGCCATCTTGTTTTCTCATTTAATGAAGGATATCCAATTAATTCGCCAAAAAGATGTTTGCCAGGATAGCCTTTTGGGCTGATTGAGAACGTTAAATCAACTGGCTTAATTCTGTCGAGTTTAAGCAATCCTGACAATTTCTTGTATTTTCTAAACGGCTCCTCATCGATTTCCTTGTCAAGCTCGCATCCAAGTAGTGTTGCTTTTAAATCAGATACAGTTTCGCTCTTTTCGAGCATAGACTTTCTAAATGTATAGGAATACATAATCGGATCAGCAGTTTCTTTAGCAGATTGGACCATAGCCCATATTATCGAATAAGAATCAAGGTAGTCTTCAAGAGGGTGCCCCATCAAATCCTTAGCAGGCATCAGCGAAAAACCAACACCGACCTTTTCGCCTTTTTTTAGATCATAAACATCCCTCCATAAAATTTCAGCGGTTTGCATAAGGTCTTCCATCCTGTACTCATTAAACCATGAGGTGTTAAAAGGCAGTTTTAAAGTACCTTCAAATCCATTCGTTTCCGCTTGAAAAATACAGTTTGGTTTTTTGAATATTTTTTTAAATTCGCCATTTGCTTTTTTGTCAACTTCGCATATGAACTCGTTCAAAGCATCTGTTTTTTCATTCTTAATTCCTTTCTCAAGTTCCTCAAAAACTTTCCATGCATCTTTCAAAGCTTCAATCCCTTCAGTGCTTTTTCCTGTTCCTGTGCAGCTTAAATCAGCCTTTAATTCATGCAAAGCCCTTGACAAAGGAGCTAAAGAAAAAAACGCTTTCTCATTTTGTATGTCAAATACCAAAAACACAGATTTTCCGGAAAATTTTTCCAATTGGCCTTTGTACTCTTTAACAGCAGAATTGAATTCCTTTTCGTTGTATTTCATTTCAAACAGGGTTTGGATACTATTTTAAAACTTTACGCCTTTGAGCTTGACCTTAAGTCAGGAACAATAAATAAATAAAACAGCGAAAAAACTATAAAAGCCATTATCATAATTAAAACAGCATTATACCCATAATTTACAATGAGCAATCCTCCAATTAAAGGGCCCAGAATCGCAGCAAGCCTGTTAACAACCTGCGAATAGCCAAAAAACTCCCCTATCTTGTCTCTTGGTGTCAGAAATACAAATAATGTTCTTGCATTTGCCATTGAGCCTCCAAAAGCAATGCTCCCTAATAAGCCAACCACCCAAAATGTGGCTAAGTTTTTTGAGGCAATAAAGAATCCAACCACAAAAACCCAAGCTACTGTGGACACTAAAAGCATGCTCTTTGGCCCATACCTGTCAGAGAGTTTTCCCAAAATTAATGCGCCAAAACATGCTCCAATAGACTGCCCCATAAAAAGAATAATGAATTGTCCCAGCTGCATTCCAATCTCTTTTTGAGCATACAAAAAGAAGAATATGTCTATAGCGGCAAGGGCATTTGAAAACAGACCAAAATGTACAAGAAAAGGAAGCATGCCCTTAATCCTAAAAAGCGCCTTCAAAGTATTGAATATCTTGAAAAATATTTGGGAAGCGCTCAATTTAAGTTTCCTGACCTTTTCATCTTTAAAATAGATGAGCAATGGAACCGAAAAAATTAAGAAAAAACCTGCGATTATGGGAAACACTGCCTTTATTCCAGTTGCAGTCTTGATGGTATCTGTTTCAAAAAGTTTTAATGTAAAATAAGCAACAAGCATGCTTAATATAGTGCCTGTAAAACCAGCAGCCATGCCAAATCCGGAAATTTTTCCCATTTCCTTATCTGTTGCAAGCAGAGGCAGCAGAGTATTGTATATGGAAAGGCTTATATTATACAAAACTATTACAATAGCAGCTAGAATCAAATTTAAGAAGAGATTTGTCCACGGGAGTATTGCAATTATTAATATCATCAGTATTGTTGGGATAAATATGAATGGCTTCCTTATATTGGTATTATCAGAGATTAGACCTATTACCGGTATGGTCATGCCAAAGGCAAATACCCCAATCGCAACACTCAATCCAAGATGAAATTCGTTTCCATGAAGAATTTCTGTCACAAGCAACGGCCAAAAAATAGTTACAAAAGGGGATGTAAAGGCCGTGTTTGCCAAATCATACAAAGCCCATGCAATAATTTTTTTATTAAACATTTTAAACGTGCTTTATCATAAAAACAGCGGTGGCTATTGCATATTCCCCATCATGGCTTATGCTTAAATCGGAGCTTAAAATATTAATTTTTTTCAGCTTATTTTTGCTTATTGACAATACAGGCTTGCCGTATTTTTGCCTGTTAATTATAATATCATGCCATTTCAGCCCGTTAAATACTTTTCTACAGCATTCTTTTGCACCAAACAATCCGGCCAAAGTTTCTGGTTTTGCACTTCTTATTTCCTTATCATAAAAAATTTTGCCTAAATAATCTTTTTTTGCGTTTCTGAATCTGCGTATTTCAACTATGTCGCAGCCGATTTTTATCGCAGTTTTCATATTTTTTCATAAACTCTTGACTTTCTGCTCAATTATTTTGGAAATGTCGTCATATGTCATTTTCTCCAGCTGTTTCTTGTTAAATTTGACAGGCGCTCCGAAAATTACAGAGGTTTTTCCAAATTTTGGAACGAATTTGCCCCTGGGAAGCACGTCAAACAATCCGTCAATTTTCACTGGAATTACATCTGCGTCCAGATTGGCTATTATATATCCAATGCCTGGCTTGAATTCATGAATTTTTCCATCCACTGTCCTTTCTCCTTCTGGGAAAAGTATGATTGAAAAGCCTCTGTCCAGCATTTCTCCTGTTAGCTCAAGGCTTGTATCAGTGCCTATTGCTGCGCCAAATGGGAACGCGTTGAATGCAAATGCACTGCAACATCCAAGAAATTTTCTCAAAGCTTTTTGAAAACCTCCAACACCTATGCCAAAAACAACTTCCGGATGGGCGGCAACAGCATAAGGAATATTAAGATGCCTTGCTATTACAGGAACATCCAAAGCGCTTTGATGGTTGCTCACTAAAATAACAGGACCATTTACTGTCAAATTATCCAAGCCCATATATTCTGTTTTTGTAAAAATCCTAATTAGGAGGTAGAATATTGCAATCTGAAAAATATATCTCAAAAATATGACAATATGAGTTATTGGCCACGTCTTGAACTTAACTCTTACAATCTTGCTTGCTTTCATTAACTCTTCGAGGTCGGAAGCCGTTGTTTTTTGATCTATTCTTGTTTCATCAATCTCGACATCAAATTGCTTTTCAAGCTCTGAAATCAACTCAACTCTTTTAAGAGAGTCCATACCAAGATCTGTGAGCTTCGAGTTTTGTTTGACTTGATTGCCTGGGTTTAATACTTGATGAACAATGCCATAGATTTTATTCTCATAAACATATTTTTTGGCAGTTTTTTCTGATTTCTCCAGCTGCTGTAGCAAAATAAACCTTTTTACTTTGCCTGTTGGGGTTTTTGGAAATTGTGGATCTTTCCAAATTGAGCAGTTTGCTATTTTCTGATGGCTAAGAAGTTTAGCATTTGCCTGATTCATTATCTCTTCACATTTAAGATTTTCATTTAATATCAAAACAGCATGTGTCTTTTTTTTTCTTTGTACCACACAGCTTTCTTTTACACCTTTTATTGAATTAAGTATAGCTTCTATGTCAACAGGATAGACCTTTAAACCGTTTTCTGTTATAATAACATCCTTTTTCCTATCCTTTAAGTAAAGATAGCCATTTTTTATTTCCCCTATGTCCCCTGTTTTAAACCACCCACTTTCAAAAGAGCTTTTTGTTTTTTCTTTGTTATCATAATACCCTTGAGTTATGTTGTCTCCTTTGACAAGAATTTCACTGCCTTCGCCAAATTTTATTCTCACGGATTTTGCAATTTTTCCAACACTTCCGGACCTTGACGAAAATGGCGTATTCAATGATATAACAGAAGAGGTTTCTGTCATGCCATAGCCATTAAGCACCATTATCAATTTTCTTTTCCACCATTTTTCCAGCTCCGCATCAAGAGGTGCGCCCCCAACACCAATAAGCCTAAACTGAAAGCCCAAATTGCACATTATGCACTTTCCCTCCAAGCTGTTTCTCACGGCAGCAAGAACTCCGGGGACAAAGATGGCTGCATTAATTCTCTTATTCCTTATAAAAGATATGAGTTTCTTTGGCTGAACAGAGTCAATAAAATATATTTCATATCCATAATAAACAGGCAGGAAAATGCCTATTATCTGGGCAAATACATGACTTAGTGGAAGAATATTCAGGAGCCTTAAATGAATTCTTAATCCAAAGGCGTCAGTTGCTGCCTTAACAGCAGCAAAAACATTTTTATGCGTTAGTATAACTCCTTTTGGGTCGCCAGTTGTTCCAGAAGTGTATTGTAATTCTATAATGTCATTTGGAGAAGCACCCTCAATTGGGGTATTATTAGAGTCAAAATCTTCTAAAGTATCAAAAAGCTCTTCAAGATAAACTGTTTTTGCTTTTGAAGAA
The DNA here is from genome assembly GCA_038046685.1 of Nanobdellota archaeon. Taxonomy (GTDB): domain Archaea; phylum Nanobdellota; class Nanobdellia; order Woesearchaeales; family GW2011-AR4. The sequence continues at coordinate 6,849 of JBBSVT010000112.1, read as the reverse complement.
ATGCTTATAGACCTGCTTTGAAAGATTGTTTTTGCCTTTACCTGCCTGCATATTTTTTGAAGAAGGGATTTATCTGTCATAATATCTAATGGTACCGCTATTATGTTTGATAAAATGCAGGCGAAATAAACCGTAACCCATTCAAATGAGCTGTTGCCAAGTATAATTATCTTGTCTTGCTTATTAATTCCTAATTTATTGAACAGCAATCTTGCAGAATTAATCTTCTCGAGCAATTTTAAGGCCTTGACGGTTCTAGTCCTGTAGCCTTGTTTATGATTAAAAACGAGCTTTCTGTTGTGGAAGAGCCCAGAATGAACCAATTCCTGTATGGAAGAAGGTTCTTGTTTCATGAATATTTATATTAATTCACAATTAATAAATCTTTTGTTGTTTTTGTTAATACCTTTATTTCTTTGTCGAACAATACAGTGTCTTCTATCCTGATGCCAAACTTCTTTGGAAAATATATTCCTGGCTCAATCGTAAAAACCATTTTGTTCCGGATTATATCCTTCGAATTTAAAGTAAGATTTGGCAATTCGTGAATTTCAACTCCGACTCCATGGCCAAGCCCGTGTATAAAATTTTTTTTGTATTTTCCAAGGCTGTCGTTTACATCATTATATAATTTAGAGCATTTTATATTATCTTTTATTTGATTAATTGCATTCCGCTGGATTTTTGATAAAAAATTGTAGATTTCTTTTTCTCTTTTGCCTGGATTTCCTATATATATTGTTCTGGAGATGTCTGATAAGTACCCTCTGTACTTGACGCCAAAATCTATTATGCAAAATCCCTTCTTGATTTTTGCACTGGAAGGCTCATGATGGGGCATGCTTCCATGGCTCCCAGATGCGACAATGGGATTAAACGCAAGCTCTAAACCATTTTTTTTTGTCTGGTATTCAAGAAAAGCTGCCGCTTCAGATTCTGTTTTGAAGATTTTGAAGTTCTTTATGGCTTTTTGAATCATTTTATCTGAATATTTGCACGCTTTTGTTATGATTTTTATTTCGTTTTTTGATTTCACTTCCCTTAATTTCTGGCAGTCTTTTGATATGTCCTTTATTTTTATTTTTTTGAATTGATTTCTAAAATACCTGTAGGAGTTTAAAGTAAAATTATTCTTATCAACTGCGATATTCCCAATTCTAAGCCTATTTTTCTTGATAATTTTGTATATCGACTCAAAAAATTTCTTTTTTTCCATTGGATACACTTTCTTGATAGCTGATTTTTTTGCTCTTTCAAATTCCATCTCCGGAACAACAAGGAAAGGCGATTGTTTTATTGGAATGATTAACGAGCCTAATCCGTTATAGCCTGAAAAATAGAGCATATTTGGGTTAACCCTTGTTGAATCGGAATTGTAGAACACAGCAAAATCAACACCCTTTTTTTCTAAAATGGATTTAAATTCGTTAATTTTCATTATAATCCAAAAATCTTATATACCATTTAAATTTTTTCTTTTATATGAAGAGATATACATTAAAAAACGGACTTAGGGTTCTTTTTGAGAAAAACACTTCCAAATCAGTAGCTGTTGAAGTAATGTTCAGAGTGGGCTCGAATTATGAGAGCAGGAAATTAGCAGGGATTTCGCATTTCCTTGAGCATATGCTTTTCGAAGGTACGAAAAAAAGGAAGAATAGCAGGGAGATAGCCAACGAAATTGAGAAGTTTGGTGGCGAATTTAATGCCTATACTGCAGGGGACCGTACTGCTTTTTTTATTAAGATAATGAATAAAAGGCTCGATACTGCCCTGGACGTGCTCTCTGACATGGTTTCTAATCCAATTTTTGATAATAAAATAATAGAGAAAGAAAAACAGGTAATCTTGAAGGAGATAAACATGATTAACGATGACCCTAGGCTATTTCAATGGATATTGTTCCAAAAAACTTTATTTGAGAAGCATCCTGCGAAAAACCCAACATATGGGTCAATAGAATCTGTGAAGAATCTCGACCATAAGCAAGTTGTTAATTATTATTCTTCCCACTACCTCCCAAATAATATGATTATCTCAATAATTGGCAATGCAAAAAATGTCAGAAAAAAAATAGAAAGCTATTTTGGCAAACTAAAGCCAAATAATCTTACGAAAAGGCCTAAAGTCAATGAGACTCGACAAAAAAAAATTAAGAAATTTGTTAAGAAGAAGAAAACCCTTAATTCTTATATTGTTCTCGGATATAAAACTTGCCCTAGAAGCAGTAAAGACAGCTATGTTTTCGATGTGATAGCTGCAATTCTGGGCAGGGGCCAAAGTGGATGGGTATTTGATGAGATAAGAAACAAAAGAGGTTTGGCTTATCAAGTTGGAGTTCATAATGAAACTGAGATTGATTATGGAATGTTTGCAGTTTATGCCGGATTGGACAAAAAGAATATAGATAAAGCAAAATGGATAATTATGCAGCAATTTAGAAGATTAGAAAAATTAAGCCGGAAGAATTTGGAAGAAGCCAAGACATATATTGAAGGAAACCACACTTTGCAAATGGAAGATAATTTTCATCACGCAGACAATCTCGCTTTTTGGGAGACAATAAAAGATGCAAAACTTGCAGAAACTTATCTGAAAAATATCAGAAATGTAACAATCAATGACGTAAAAAAAGTGGCTAGAAAATACTTGAATGATAAGTACACTTTAGTTGTGATTAAGCAGAAATGAGTAATTTAGAAATTATTATTTTTATGCAATTAACTTTGCTTTTATTATATGATTAATTTCTTATGGATATGCGCACAAGCATTCATTCACAACACAAGTTCCATCTAATTGTGCATCAATATCTTGGCATTTTTGTACACAATCGGCTTTGGAACTGCATGATATTTTCCCTTCCTGTTTAAAAGTCTTGACTTGGTTTTACCCTATAATCTCAGTAACTTCGCCTTTGAATGGTATGGTTATGACAGGATATTTGGGATCATTAGACATAATATAAAATTCACCCAGAAATTTACCTGATCTTTGAGCAACATCAGGTATTACCTCTTTTCCATCAGCTAAAACGCTGATCTGTGTAACTGAAAGCAGCAATGTCTTTTCCTGTCTTGGAGAAAGCTCTTCAATATAAGTACCATCTGCTTGGTAATAACCTTCCTTTAACCATATGTCAGAAAAAACTTTTAATTTGGTTTTACCTTTATTAATTATTTTAATAGTACCAGCACCAAAAATATTTGACTTTCTATCAATTTTAACATTTCCAAAATCTATTTCTTTCTTGTCAAGACAAATTTTTGGACTATCCTCTTTATAATCCCGTTCTAAATATCTCATTCTAAGGGTGGGGTCTCCAAGCCAATTTACTCCAACTGTAAAATACCTATATGTATTAAAAATTGTTTCTCCATTTGTTAACATTAAAAGTCGGTCAAAATTTGGTGTAGAAGAAGCAGATACTGGTACTGTAGCCGCTATTGTAAAAAATGAATTTCCTTTGAAAAGGTAATGTCCTACTAAATAATCTTCATCTGTAAACCTACCTACAGAACAAGATCTAATTTCATAAATCATTGGTCCTGGATTGATAATTTTTTCTGAGATTATACCATATTGATGATATATTGAGCTTCCATGAGCATTAATTAAAACAAATTCATATGGTTTGCTTAACTCTCTTAAATATTCTTCACCTGAAGGAATAGTGTAATCAACTAATTTTATCTGATCATTTCTGTAGATTCCTCTTTCATTTAGTTGTTTAAATATAAAATCTAGTGTATCTTTCTGATATTCTTTTGACTCATCATTCAAGCTTGGTGGATAAAATAAAAGTTTTTGATCATATTTATATTGCCCTGTTCTATAATTGTGGTTTCTATAAAAATAATTTTTAATTAAAGAAGCCCATTCTGATTTTAATTTTTTTGGAGGAATAATTCTGGATATCCAAAAAGGAGCTATAAATTTAGGAGGATTACATTCATAAGGAGAGTAATCATACGCATCCCTCTGTGAGGAGTATGGGCATTTATCATATATATCTAAATAATAAAAATCGCCTTGTGGTGCACCAGCAGATAGAAATACACTATCTTGTAAAACACTCGGATGAAAGAAAGTGGCAGTAGGCACATCACCTATTAATAGAACTCCTTTAAGATCTCCGTTGATATATAAACTTTTGACATAACTTTTTATTTCTTTAATATCAGATGATGGTAAATAATCCTTAACAATAACATTATAATTAAATTCTTTTTTTAGATCCGCTTTATATTGATTAATTTCTGGGATTAAATCCGCATAAATATTGGAATCAACTATTATGGCAACATCACATTTGTTTTCCTGACAAAAATCTTTATTAATTTGTTCTGGACTAAGGCATTCGGGTTCCGTCTCAGGTTTAACTGCAATTTCGGTTTCGGCAGGATTTTGCGGAATAGTTTTATTTTTGGGAGATTGTTCCTCAGTTGAACTTTGAATAGAAGATTTTACGGGATTTTTTTCTTGAGAAGGCACTTTACTTATATTCTGTACATTACATCCTATAGCTAAAAATATACTTAACAATAATAATATCAACAATATTTGTCTTCTATTCAACATTTTTCTTAAATTTATTTTGTAGCTTTATCAATCTTTGTATCAGGCAAAATTCTTTTTTCATAAATCTAGTTTACTGGAAAAGCTTCATCTATCAGATATTCTTTGCCATTCATTCTGCGCCTAATCGGCTCTAACAAATTGTTCACTTCTTCAGCAACTGCATTTTTAATGTCCATGGGGTGTAATTTCTTGTTCAAATAATCCTTTTCCAATTCCGCATAATTGCCATATGTTACATCGCCTCCAAATTTTTCCATTCTTTTAATTGTTAATTTTTCACTGTTGTCATTTTTTCTTACAAATATGACATATTTTAAGAACGCAAGTATTCCATTGTCTTCCACGGCAATAGGGCAGTGGGCGCTTTGTATTTTGCGCCTAACTATCTCTTCCGAATCAAGCAAGTCTATCTTTGTCTTTTCATCAGAAGCTGACATTTTAGCGCCCTGCAGGCCGGGCAACATAGGAGTCATAACCTCAACTCTTGGCTTGTATCCAAGCTTTGGCAGATTTTCCCTTGCAAAAGCCAAAATCTTTCTTTGATCTATGCCGCCATATTGAAGATCCATATCCAGGTATTGTTCATCAAGAGCTTGCAATATTGGGTATATAAAACCGCTGAGTTTTGGATTCTCTCCAAACCTGACAACTCCTGCAGCAGCCCTTTTACACCTATCAAACGTGGTCAGGGCTGACAGCCTGTACATATCTAAAGTATATTTCCTGTCCAGCTCAAAATCACTGCCTTTCCTAAATTCAAGGTTTTTTGTGTTGATGTTTAAAGCGCTAATCATAGCAGAAATAATCTCCTTGTAGTATTTAACTCGGTTGTCTAACAATTCGAAAGGCGTTTTTTGATCATCAAGATGCGCGTGCACGTCTGCAAGAAGTATTGTGAATTTAAAGTCTGATTTTAGGAAGTCTCCAACCTTAATCATAGGTATAAAATACCCTATATGTATTTTTCCTGTCGTGGCTAAGCCGATATAGCCTTTAGGATGCTTTTTCTGCTCTAATAAATTTTTTAATTCGCCTTCTGTTATTATCTCCTGAGTATTCCTTTTTATTAGCCTAAACTTTTCTTCAACATCCATACAGAATCGGTTTTTTGTCAATATTTAAAGGTTTTTAATAAAATTATGGCTAATTTTTTTTGACGTTCTTTAAAATCATCTGACTGGCTATTCCAACGGAAACTCCAAGTATCTCCAAGGAAAAGAATATAAGCATACTAAAAGGCAGATTGCTTACATAAGTGCTAAAACCGGTAGTGCTAGAAATTGAATTTCCAGTAGGGATGATGGATGCAGGTGCACCATTGTCGGTATATATTGGAAGCATGAAGTAAACAAGCAAAGCCACTAATGCTCCCAAGTACGCACCTTCTTTCATGAAATCGCTATTCGGTAGGTTATTAAAATAGTTTACGGTTTGCATGAGTGTTTAGTAGATGCTTATTAATCATATGCGATCGCTGTTAAACTCTTTTACCATACAAAGTTTGATAAAACTTCATCCGAAGAGTAATTTTTCGGGCTAAAGTTTATTCAACTGAGCGAAGCGAAACATTAAGAACATATATTAAGGCGAGAAAACCGTTCGTAGTAGTAGGGCGAGAAAACTCAGTTACATTATTTTATTGAATTCTTCAGGTGTGATTATTATTATTCCATTATACTCTTTCACTTTCAACAAATGCCTATCATAAGTTAAAATATAATCAGAAGAAGATTCAATAGCACATTCTATTACTTTATCATCGTCAGGATCATCTTTTATGACATTTATCTTTTGTTTTGTTTCTATCAGCTTCGTGAAAAGCAGTATTTTTTCAATAATATTCCTAATCTCGTTTTTGTTGTATTTAAAATCTCTTTCAAGCACTTCAGCAGTTTCATCCAAAATATCTTGTGTTGTGAATATTTCAGCACTTGAAAGAAGCATCTTCTTCAATAATTTATGTGCAACACCATAATCCCATTGAGTTGCTGAAATTAGAAGATTAGTATCTGCGGTAACTTTCATTTTTTATTTCTTGGATTTTCTAAACCTTTGGATTAGTTCAGGCACATCACTTTCTTTGATGCCCAGCTTTTCGGCTCTTTTCCTGCTTTCTAATGCTATTGCTCCTAGTTCCTTAATTAAATCTTCTTTTGATGGAGTTGATAATTTTTTCAAAATAATGGCATCTTTAGCTGAAACAACGGAAAAAATAGTTCCCTCACTAGCTTTAATTTCCTCCCTTATATCTTGAGGTATTACAATTTG
>JBBSVT010000111.1:0-30817 GCA_038046685.1 Nanobdellota archaeon | reverse complement strand
CTATCTTTAGGAATGCAGTAAGCTGGCAGATAAGTCATTAAGCCGTAAACAAAAATCCAGAAGCCTCCTGCAACAACAGTTAGAATGTTAGGGTTAAGCATAAATTCCGCTAATATGCCGTTTATCCCGAATAAAGTAAATACATGAAACGGCTTGAAATCGTATCGTGAAAGCAGATAAGCCCACACAATAAACATTGGTAGGAATATAATAACACTATGGAACAATACAACATCTATATAATTAGATGATGCGGTTATATGTGCCTCTTTTGCGTATGCGCCAAATATTGGTGCAAGATTTGTAATTGACGTTGCAATAGCTTCCTCAGCTAGAGCAAGAATGATTGCGAAAATCACAAACTTAGCCTTCCAATTCATTTTAATTTTCAGAACGAATTCCATGATTTGCCCCTTTTTTATATGCATTAAGTAACCTGCAAGAAAGACCCAGAATACGGCAAGGGCTATTAGCATTTTCGAAGCAGCCTTCTCTGCATCAGTTTTTGAAATCAGCAGTGTAAAAACTAAAAACAGGATCATCCAGATTCCAAAAATCTTTACTGTTAGATTATCAGGTTTTTTTAATGGCATTCTAATCTATTGGCTATAATATCCAATGAAAAATCACTCTTTTTTAAAGATTAGAACATAAAAATCAAAGAAATAACTTACATGCACATTCCCCAGCCGCAGCCAGGGCAGTGCAAACATCCTTCCTTTAGCTCTACTTGAGTACCGCATTCCGGGCAGTTCTTAATCGTGGCCTTAGTCATCAGTTTATCAGCAGGCTTATTTGCCATATTCTTATCACCATTCTCATTTTCAAATACTAATCCAGTTTCTGATTCTTTAGTAATCTTTCTCTGTTCAGGTTTGATGTCAATTTTTTTCTCTTCTCTTTCCTCTTTTTTCTTTGGGGCTACAAGCACCTGGTCTTTAATGCTGGAATCCCTGAATACAGTCACATCTTTGCATCCAAGCTTATATGCAAGTATATAGCTTTCCCTCATATTCTCCAAGGTTGCATCTGCCGGGAAATTGTTTGTTTTGGATATTGAGGAATCAACCCACTTTTGGAAGGATGCAAGCGCCCTTATATGCTCCTCTGGGGTTATGTCCATTGCAGTCACAAGCACATTCCTAATTCTTTCTGGCACATAATCAATATTCTGTAGGCTGCCCCTGTGCTGATTTATATCTTCCATAAGCTTTTCATTGTACAGCCCTTCTTCTTTCAATACCTTTTCAGCAGCTGGATCAACATAATAAAAGCTTCCGACTTTTACATTTTTCTCAAATACAAGAGAATAAACCGGCTCCATTCCTGAACTGCAGCCTGCAATCATTGAAATGCTGCCAGTCGGCGCTATGATTGTTGTGTAACCATTTCTGATGCCATATATTTTAATGTCCTGGCTTATCTTGTCCCAATTAAAGTGCCACTCCTGCCTTAAGTCAGCCCCTCTTATAGGCAGTCTTCCATTCTTATAAAAACTCTTGTTATAATACGGCAGGTTTCCTCTTTCCTTTGCCAGCTCAATGCTTTCGACTTTGCTCCAATAAGCGATGAATTCCATCAGCTGCTCCATGAAATTGCGACCTTCTTCCGAATTATAGGGCAATCTCAATTCATAGAGAAGATCAGCAACCCCCATGACTCCCAGTCCAATCTTTCTCGTTGATAAGCTCATTTCTTCAATCGCCTTTAAAGGAAAATTGTTGACGTCAATCACATTGTCAAGAAACCTCGTGCAACTTTTTGTTATTTCCTTTAGAAAGTCCCAATCCAGGTATGTGTTGCCTTCTTCATCATGTTTTGCGCAAGCCCATACGTTTATTGAACCGAGATTGCATGGTTCGTTTGGATATAGAAGCACTTCTCCACATGGATTTGTCGTCACAATAGGGCCAAGATGCTCGTAAAAGGGATTATAGTCATTTACCTTGTCAAAGAATATCACGCCAGGCTCTGCTGATTCCCATGCCTGATACACTATTTTGTCGAATAACATTCGTGGATTCAGATATTTTACAACTTCACCATCTTTTGGGTTGAGTAAGGGATATGGCTCATTTTTGTCATAATAATCCCAAAAATCCGACATTATCAATACAGAAATATTGAAGTTTCTTAATGACTTGTTGCCATCCTTGGCAGTTATGAATTTTTCAATATCTGGGTGGTTGCTGTTCAGAATACCCATATTTGCTCCCCTTCTTATGCCGCCCTGCTTGATAACCTCAGTCATTGTGTCAAATAGCCTCATAAAACTAATCGGACCAGAAGCGATTCCGCCGGTTGAGCTTACAAAATCGCCTTCCGGCCTCAGCTTGCTGAAGTTGTAACCCATTCCACCGCCTGCTTTAAACACAATTGCCGTGTTCTTCAAAGTCTCCATTATTCCTTCAATTGAATCTGGAACGTCAAGCACAAAGCAGTTATGCACAGAAATCATATTTGCAACATAAGAGTGGTCTTCTTCAACTTCAAGATTATAAACAGGTCCACAATAGTCAAATTCCGATATTTGATCTATTTTTGTGAATGTTATTCCCTCAACAATAATCACATTTGGCTTGAAACCAACATCAGTTTCTTGCCTTTCGAACAATTCATTGATAAGCACAAGTCCATTTTCCCCGCTTATTGTGCACCTGTATGGTTGGGTTACTCCAAGCTTTGGCATAGATTCTTTTCCTAAAGCAGAGAAAACGCCACAGCGCATGGACATTTGCCAGAAAGCATAGACTACATTTTGATTGCACATAACCAGCTTTGCATTTGTCTTGTTGGAGTTCTTAAATATAGTACCATCTCCTCTTATAAGGCCTGCCATCAAGCCTTTCTGCTTATGTTGAGGTAATTTTATAATCCATTGAGGCATATGTTTTTTATTATAGCCTCTGCCTAAAATATTTTCAAAAAAATTTGCTAATATTGTAGAATGAAATCTTAATGACAGCCATTTTCTTTCCTCGGAATTTGTTCTTTCTATTCTTGATGATACTCCAAATTTTTTTTCTGTTATGGAAATTACTTCTTTGCAATAATCTTCCTCATCTCTTGAAAAAGTAAATCTAACGCAGTCTTTATCTGCAATTGAGCCCTCTGAAAGATAATAACCAAAAAGCTTCATCAGCTCATAATCTACAGCAATAGTGTTGTTAACAGGCTTTGTTGTATGGACAAAAGCATCAAATTTTCCTCCTCGGTATTCATAATTACATTTGTCTCCATCATTTACCTTAACATTTTTAACTATGTCACTAACTTTAATTTCTTCAATATCTTCTATTTCTTTAGGGTAAGACAAAGCTACGTAGTCTCCTTCCTTATGCATGTAGAATGGCAGCCATTGTATTTTGTTGTCTTTATAACTTAAGATTGGATGCTCTTCTGTAACGAGCATAGAAGGCTTTGGAAGCTTGCTGCAGCTTACTTGATATAATAAGTTTGCAGTTCTAATATGTACTTTCTCAACTTTTCTGAACCTTCCCTTATGCGTTAGCACAGAGTCACCAACTTTAATATCTTTTATTTCCTCTGGACCATTCGCTGTCATAACTGGCTGATTTGGATGAAAGCATGCACTGCCCATTCCCAGCGGATTGCCAAAATTAGCAATAGCTGGGGTATTTGGCATAAACAATTTATAGGTCATTAAGTTATAAAACCTGTCTGCATTTTTTTCATAGATGTCAAATTCACCTTTCTTGATTAGGTCAAAGAATTTGCTCCAAGTAACTTTCATCTGCTTGTTTCTGTTGAACCTGTCGTAGATTCTTTTTAGGGCTTCAAGATGGTATCTATTAAGTCTGTATTTTCCAATAGAGTATTGATCCTCATTCACCGCTGGCTTGAAATCCTCAACCATATTGACTGGCTGCTTTGCATCAATATCAAAAATTCTGGTGTCATAAAATAGGTCTGGAAGCACTGCGTGAACAGCAACTCTTGTAAATAGCTGTTTTGGATTTTCTATTAATTTTCCAGTTGAGTCTTTTCTTAAGTATCTTGCTTTCAAAACCCTTAATGCATTGACATCAAACCTCTTGTCTACTTCATCAATCTCTTCCTTTTCAAGAACAAGCTGTTTCTCTTTTCTTATCTCAGCTCTTTGCTGCCTGTATAAAATGTAAGCCTTGGCAGTTGCTGCATGCCCTTCCTCTATAAGGGCCTTTTCCACAATGTCTTGGATTTCTTCAACTGATGGAGCATCTTTTCCAAGCTGTATGATTTCAGAAACTACTTTACTGCTAAGCTGCTGGGCTATTTTCTTGTCTTTGCCTCCAACTGCCCTTGCGGCTTTATATACAGCATTGGTTATCTTTTCCTGGTCGAACTCAGCAATTCTTCCATCCCTCTTCCTAATCCCAGAAATTTTCACAATCATTTTCAAGCCTCTTTTTCAGTTTTGTTGATTTTTACCACTTAACCGAAAACACAACATATTGTATACTAGATGCAGTCAACATACTATATGTAGTATATTTTACAATCGTGCTTATATTTAAGTATTTTGGTTTTACGTATGAAATTAATTCAGGCTTTTACAGAAATCAGCAAGTTTTTGGTGTTTAAATAGTTTAGGTGAGAATGTCCAGTGGTGTGATCGGAATTCTTTAATTATAATTAGCTAAGTAATGCCTGAGGTGATTGGGCTCGATTGCCTCTGCGAAAGTATTATATAAGTTTGCACTTATATTTTTTTGGTAAATAAACTAGTTTTAATTCCTTCATGACCAAGCAAATGCTATTAGAACATCACCAAATATATGCTCTTCATGCAAGAAATTAAGACCTTCTGGAAGAAGAGTTGAGAAAAAGACCGTCCAATCAAGCACGAAGTGCAATAAAGGGAAAGAAGAAAAGGCGGGACTTTATTTTTAGGGTAGCTTTTTAAATCATACATATATCCAATTAGTAATATGCAACAAGCATTAGAATCAAAGATTGTCTCTTTACAGCAGATAGAATACCCATCTAATTTTTTAATTTTTGTTCAAGGTTCTTGGGAAGTCGGAGATAATGAAAGAAATGTAGCTGCAAGTAAGAGAATTAAGGAAAAGGGATTGGCTTCAACATTACTTTATGAATCATCAAGAGATTGGAGTGCATTGCAAAGAGCAAGTACGAGAGATGAATGGATAAGCGCCTTTAGAGATAAAAACTATCAAGATGAATTAGCAGAATTAAATGCACTCCTCAGGTATATCAACGCACAATACCTGCCTAAAGAAATTTTCTTAAGTGGTTCTTCTTTTGGCGGCGGATTGGTTGCTTTAGCATTGGATTCTGCACCGAATATTAGCAAAGTTTTTTTAAGTTGTCCCCAGATTCATCTTGATGATAGTGTTGAAAGGGTAAGTATTTATAGAGACTTTCCAGATACAAAAAATTTCTTGGAGGCAATCTCAAGATTTCATGGAAGATTACACATAATCCACGGGAATGAGGACAATATTGTTCCGTTAGAGCAATCATTTGCTTTGTATAATGCGGCTACTACTCCTTATAAAAGATTGGTTGTTTTACCGGGAAATCACTCATTCTCAGGAATGAACAAAGAAAATTATGTGCAGGAACATCTTGTAGCGTTTAGGTAAAAAAGTCCCGCTTCTTAAAGTTTTTAGGTCTTTTTCTCAATTGAAGATAACAACTGTTAACCCCACATTCAATTGCTTTTAATTTCACTTCACCACTTTCCCAAGCTTAATTAGCTTCTCTCCATCAAGAAATTTCCTCAAAATGTCATTCAATTCTTTAATTTTAACCCTTATCTGCTCTGTTGTATCCCTGTCCCTCACGGTAACTGTGTTATCTTCCAGAGTTTGGAAGTCTGCAGTAATACAAACTGGCGTACCTACCTCATCTTGTCTGCTGTATCTACGCCCTATGGAACCTGATAAGTCAAATACGCAAGTCCATTCTTTTTTCAGTTCATCATAAACATCTCTTGCTTTTTTCACTAAGTCTGCTTTGTTTGAAACAAGCGGAAAAACTCCAACCTTAACTGGAGCTAATTTTGGATGCAGCTTTAAGACTACATTGCCTCTTGATTTGTCATAAGTGTAAGAATCAAACATAAAGACTAAGAATGCCCTTTCAACACCTTGAGAAGGCTCGCAAATGACATGAGGCAAAATCTTTTTCTTTGTTTCTTCATCAAAAATGCTTAAGTCTGTTTTTGAATGTTCAATATGCTGCTTTAAATCAAAGTCTGTTCTGTTGCTTAATCCTTGCAGTTCCTTCCATCCAAATGGAAACTCATATTCCAAATCCCAGGTGTCAAGAGCGTAGTGGCTCAGCTCATCCTTAACATGCTGCCTGATTCTGAAATGCTCAGCATTTGCGCCCAAGCTGACAAACCATTTGTGCATCACCGCAAGCCAATATGCATGCCATTGTGTTTTTATAATTTTTTTCTCAAGCGTTTTTTTTATTGGCATTTTTTCAATTTTTTTATTGTTTTTCTGCATCTCTGCGGAATAAACATTAAGCTCGTAGTCAAGCACTTCATCGATAAACAAGCATTCTTCTTGCTTTTCCGGATGGACAAAATACTCTATTTCCATCTGCTCAAACTCCCTCATCCTGAATAAGAAATCCCTTGGTGAAATTTCATTCCTGAATGCTTTGCCGATTTGAGCAATTCCGAATGGCAGCTTCAATCTTGCATTCTCCTGAACAAGCTTAAAGTTTGCAAATATAACTTGCGCAGTTTCAGGCCTCAAATAGGCAATAGAAGTATTTTGTATTGGTCCAACCTGAGTCGTAAACATAAGATTGAATTTCTTCACATCACCAAGTTCGCCTCCGCATTTTTGGCACCTGAACTTATGCTCTTTTATCTCTGCTGTCAACCCTTCTATAGTCATTCCTGCGGTCGGAATTTTTAGTTTTTCTTCAACAAGCGTGTCAGCTCTAAATCTGGCGCCGCATTTTTTGCAGTTGACAAGCACATCTGTAAATCCACCAATATGCCCGGATGCTTTCCAAATCATTGGATGTGTTATAATGCTTCCATCAATGCCGACAATATCATCCCTTTGCTGGACGAAAGTTTTCCACCACTCTTGCTTAATGTTGTTTTTTAATTCAACTCCCAAATGACCGAAATCATAAAATCCGGAAATTCCCCCATAAATCTCAGAATCAGGGTAAACAAAGCCCTTTCTCTTGCAGAAAGTTGCCATTTCATCTATTGTTAGTTTTGGTTTTTCCATTTTTGTAAATCCCTTTTAGATATGTTTCGTAAATCTTTATTAAACTTATTTCAATTATTCAATCCGCTGCGCAATTCTTGTGCTCGGCATTTTTTGTCCGCCACTAAAAAATGCCTCGCCTATATATCCATTTAAATAATTGCAAGCGGGTTTCCTTTACCACTTTGCTTATAAAGGACGCTCTCGAATTTGTTCTATTATTTTAATTGTTTAATTTTGATAATATTTGATTAATGTGTTAATTTTTGTTTTATTAAATTATTAATCATCTATTTTTAATTCTATTGTTTTTTAACCTCTCTAACCGACTTCCAAAAGAAATACCCTATAATTGTTATTGTTATAATCGGTGAAAACCATTCTGGAATATGAAATCCAAAGCTGTCAGCCAGCATTATTGTGCCAAGGGCTAAAATAGAGTACATTGCCCCGTTCTTCAGGTATTTGTATTTTTTGACATTTTTTATATTGCTTACTGTGAGCTTTCTTACGACAAGCGCGCCTATCCCATTTCCTATCAAAATGATAGGTATAGAGAATGTAAATGCAAATGCCCCTAAAATGCCGTCAATAGAGAAAGTTGCATCTATAACCTCAAGATAAAAAATCTTGCTTATATCGCTCATGTTTCCGCTTCCGTCCAGCATTCGCTTTTCTGCCTGCTCTGCGTTCTCCTTAAATCCGTGAGTTATAAAAAAGGCAGTTGAGCCGACAACAGCGCCAAACGCCATTAGGGGATTTTTTTTTATAGCCGACCAAACGATTATTGAAAGCAAGACAGACACGACCGCAAAAAACCACACGCCATGCTTTTGTATCAATTCTTCTCCTGCCAATCCATAATGTTTGGGCTCTAAAAATAACCAATGGAAGAACAAAAAAATAAGAAAGGTGCCTCCTCCAATCAGCAGAATAGGGGCAGACTTTTCTATCACTCCCTTTATTGCGGGATCAGAGCTGAACGATGCTGCAAATGAGCCGATAAATCCCAAGCTCGGATTGCTTACCCATACAATCGCCCATGGCAGTAATCCTCTGACAAGAAAAACAGCAATTATGATGCCCCAAAACAAAAACCATTTTCTGGCCTTTTTGGACATTGTTCCAAGAACTTCCGCATTAAT
Organism: Nanobdellota archaeon; assembly: GCA_038046685.1. GTDB lineage: Archaea > Nanobdellota > Nanobdellia > Woesearchaeales > GW2011-AR4. The sequence continues at coordinate 22,464 of JBBSVT010000111.1, read as the reverse complement.
TATGGCATTGTCTACACTGATGATTATTTCAAAAAGTCCTAATCCCAAAACTATGAGGCTAAAGGATAACCAGTCAACCATTTTTAGCTAAATAAATATGCCTAGATTAAAAATATTGTGGTGATGAGGGATAGAAAATTATTTATAATAGTATTATGGGGTATGAGGGAATGCGAAACTACCCTCTATGTGATGAATGTAAAAAGGTGATTAAAAATAAAAATGACCTTGTGGTTTTTGGAGGGAATTGGACTATGATATTTTTAAAAAAAGTTCATAGAAATTGCTATAGTAGCAGTAAACCTTACAATCCACCTTGGATTATAAGTCAATTCAAAGTTCCTGTAAATAATAGAATGGCAACTTATCTTTCAATTACTTTATTTTTCATTATGTTATCCTTTATATTTTTTAATGATGTTCCTACTTCAGTAAAACCATTTATACCAATAATTGCTTTGGTGTTTCCCTTATATAGACTTTATATATACAACAAATTTGAAAGAAGATTAATATAGATTAAGGTATAATTAATAACATCAAAAAATAGATTTGTTTATTTTTATCTCCTATCCAAAATTCTCTGCGGCATTAAGAAAGCGGCAATCAACGGTAATACGACAGTACCGACGCCAAAAATCAAAACATAGTGCAAAGGATAATTTTTATAATTGAGCAAAAAGTCAGATTTTAAGTGAACAAACAGCAATAATAATAGTAATATGGGAGTGATATATCTGATGATAAATCTCCATAATGAACCTATTTTGACAATTGAATATTGGTTAATATGGCTCGATATTTTCTCACAATCAAAAAACCAGCCAATGGCAACCACTTCAAGCAACGTGCCAATCAAGAGATTATAATAAATAAAATGGATTACAATGTCCATTATGTAAAAACCCGGACTTATGATAAACAAAAGACTAAATAAAAACCCAAAGCAGGCAACTATAATGGCAGCATAGATTTTTTTGACATTAAACTTGTGCATAAAAACATGGCAAATAGAGTAGGCTAAAGAAGCAGCTCCAAATATAAAAAACAGCGACAAGAATGCAAAGAACAACAAGCTGAGGAGAGTTGGCTTATAAAAATAAGGCAATGCCTGCACCAAAATTGTAAATCCCGAGCCAAAATCAGAGAATGCCAGCTCGTCTAAACCTATACCCTGCTTCATGCTAATAAAGCCAAGAAATCCAAATACAATAAAGCTGGCAACAATGCTTACCAAAATCTCTAAAACTACGACAATGGATGATGCGCCGACAACCGTGCCTTTGTCCCTCATACCAACGACATGCATTACTCCAATAGACAGTCCTAACGATGATGCCGCCAGTGAAAAGGCAGCAAGCCAAATATTGGAATTCAGCAAATTCCTGAAGTTTGGCTTAAGAACGGAATAAACTCCTGCCAAGGCATTGTCGAGAGTAAGGGAATAAAACAAAAACAAAAGCATCAAAACTGCAAAAACAGGAAATGCAATTACAATTCCTTTTTTAAGGCTGTCAAAACCATGTCGGATGCACAAAAAGATTACAAGCCACGCTAGAATCAATGCTACAAAAACCGGCAACGAAAATTGCGTAAAATTTCCAAATCCGCCTGAAACTTGAAGCACATTGTTCAAAAAATATCCTTTTGCATCATTCTTCCACTGCAGTCCGAAAGACACAAAAATGTAGAGGATATGCCATGAAAGCATGACGGTATAATATCCAATTAGGATAAAGGCATTGAAGAGCATAAGCCAACCAATGCTGCTGAACCCTTTTCTTATTGAAGCAAACAAATCCACAATATTCTTGTTAAAATGCTGTCCTATTGAAAACTCCAGCATCAGCAAGGGCATGCCTAAAATCAACAAAGCAATTGAATATGGAATAAGGAAGAGACTGGTAAATTTAAAGGAGAGGTAGGGATAAATCCAGATATTTCCAAGACCAATCGCCGCTGCTGATGATAATAAAACAAAAAATAATCTGAAGTTATTGCTGCTCATTTCAATAACAATTCCTATTTTAGATTTAAAGGTTTTGGTTGTGAGGATTCTAGAGTGATAACATTAAAAGAAAAAAACAATTAAATTTTTAAATCGATAAGTATCACCAATAAATATGCTACCCGAAGCAGAACTTGACACCCTAGGTGAACAATATTCAAAAAGAATATGTGAAGGTCAAGCACTTATTGCTTTTTGTCAAAGAGATGAAATTTCTAGTGACCAACTTCAAAGTATTTTGCTTGTCAGAGAGCTAGGATTAGCAGACGCAGAAAGTTTGCCTGATTTTACAAATCGTGGAGAAAAATATAGACTCCGTAGGTGGGCAAAACATTTTAATGAAGTCATGCAAGCAGGAAGAGAAGGTGTACCAATGGATAATATTGAATTTAAACTTGGTATAGACTTTAAGACAAATTCTCCTGTTTATATTTCTTACCGTCATTATAGTATCCTTACTTGGAATCAAGCACTTAAAAAATAAGAAATTTTTTATTTGAAAATCTTTAATGCTAATATAATACAGCATCAAAATTTCAAAAATCCATAACTTATTAAAATCCAAAATTCCACTATTTTCTATGCAACCATTAATTCAAAAATACATACCAAAAACCGCAGAAGAGATATTTGGACAAGATGAGTGTCTGAGGCAATTGGATAATTTTGTTATGAATTTCGAAAAGCAAAAAAGGAAATCGGCATTAATATTTGGGCCTAGCGGCACTGGAAAGACTTGCTCGGTTTATGCAATTGCAAATACATTTGGATACGAAGTTGTAGAGGTGAATGCAAGCGATTTTCGTAATGCAGAGCAAATAAACCAAAAGGTTGGCAATGCAATAAAACAGCAAAGCTTGTTTGCTAAAGGCAAAGTAATATTAGTTGATGAAATCGATGGTTTATCAGGACATGAGGACAGAGGGGGAATACAGGCCATAACTGAACTGATTGAAGGCTCTAAATATCCTATAATATTAACAGCCACCAATCCTTTTGATAATAAGTTTGGTTCTTTAAGAAGAAAATCCATCTTGATTGAGTTCAAAGCTCTGGATTATTTGTCAATCTTTAAAATATTGAAGAGGATTTGCGAAATTGAAAAAATAAAATATGAAGAAGAAGCTCTCAAAGCGCTTTCAAGAAGAACAGGAGGAGATGCGAGAGCTGCAATCAACGACCTGCAGGCATTAGCGCTTGATCATAAGGAATTGTCAAAAGAGGGCATCGAAAACTTAGCTGACAGGGCTAAGCTTGACAACATTATGGTAGCATTAAATAAAATATTCAAAACAACTGACTTAAGAGTTGCACTTTCTGCCTTTGATAATGTTGAAGAGGACTTAAATGAGCAACTTCTCTGGATTGATGAAAATCTGCCAAAAGAATACAGAAAGCCGGAAGAGCTTGCAAAGGCATATGAAATGCTGAGCAAGGCAGATGTTTTTAACAGAAGGATTAAGAGATGGCAGCACTACAGGTTTTTGATTTACATAAATGCCTTGATAACGGCTGGGATCGCATCTGCTAAAAAAGAGAAATACAAGCAATTAGTTGAGTATAAACCAACAGGAAGAATTTTAAAGCTTTGGTGGGCTAATCAAAAAGCTGCAAAAAAGAAGGAAATTGCCAAGAAAATTGCAGAAAAAACTCATTCATCAAAAAAGGAAATTTTAAAAAACACAATGCCTTATTTCCCAATAATGTTTAAAAACAAAGAAATGAGGGGTAATATTATAAATTATTTGGGTTTGAATAGTGAAGAGGCTGAGTGGTTGAAAGCTCAGGTTAAGAATTTTTAAAAAGTTTTATATAATGTTTCTTCTATTTTTAATAGCCATATAATAAAATTAAATATTTAAATACTAAAGAAAATCCCCTGTTTAAATGGAACTTCCAAAATCCTACAATCCGAAAGAAGCTGAAATAAAATGGCTTAAGTTCTGGGAGAAGGAAAAGATTTATTCTTTTAATCCAGAGAGCGATGCAGAGGTTTATTCAATTGACACTCCACCACCGACTGTAAGCGGTAACATGCATCTTGGGCATTCTTTTTCTTATGCACAGCAGGATTTTATTGCCAGATTCCAGAGAATGCTTGGGAAGAATGTATTTTATCCATTTGGAGTGGATGATAATGGATTAGCTACTGAAAGGATGATTGAGAGAATGAAGAATGTTAAAGGGCAATTCATGCCTAGACAGGAATTCATAAAATTGTGCTATACCAGTGTCGAACAGATAAGGGATAGTTTTGTATATGACTGGAAGCGAATAGGCACAAGCGCAGATTTCAACATTTTTTATTCGACAATAAATAAACATTCCCAAAAAATATCACAGCGCTCTTTCTTGGAGCTTTACAAAATTGGCAGGATTTACAGGAAAAGGGCTCCATTTATCTGGTGCACAGAATGCCAGACTGCAATTGCCCAAGTTGAGATGAAAGACAGTGAGAGAGAAAGCAGAATGGTTTATATGAAGTTTGATACAAGCAAAGGCGAGCAAATTACAATTGCAACTACACGTCCAGAATTATTGCCTGCTTGTGTAGCTATCCATATTCATCCTGAAGACAAAAGATTTAGGCATTTAATAGGCGCAAAAGCTAAAATTCCATTCTCAAATAGGGAAGTTATAATTACAGCGAACCAAGACGTTAATATGGAATTTGGCTCAGGAATTGTATATCATTGCACTTATGGGGATATGGATGATGTTAAGTGGCTCGAAGAGTTAAAAATTGAGCCAATTGAAATTCTGGACAAAGACGGCAAATTTAATGAAAAAGCTGGGCGCTTTAAGGGATTGCATGTTAAAAAGGCGAGAGAAGCTGTTACAAAGGCATTGGAAGAAGAAAAAAGAATTGCAAAAACTGAGCCAATAAAACATGTTGTTAACGTTCATGAAAGATGCGAAGCAGATATAGAGATACTTAATACAGATCAATGGTTCATAAAATATCTTGATTTAAAAGATGAGTTCCTTAAGTATGGAAGAAAAATAAAATGGTATCCTGAACACATGCGTGTGAGGTATGAAAATTGGATTAGTGGCTTAAAATGGGACTGGAACATATCGAGGCAGAGGCATTTTGGGATTCCAATTCCATTATGGTATTGCAAGAAATGCAGCGAAATTATAATTGCAGAAGAAAAGCAATTGCCAGTTGATCCTTTGACTGATAAGCCGTCTAGGAAGTGCAAGTGCGGCTCAAATGAATATATTGGAGAAAAAGATGTACTGGACACATGGGCAACATCTTCTTTGACTCCGGATATAGCGGTTGAACTCTTTAAAGATAAGAAAATCTACAAAAAATTATTTCCAATGAGTTTAAGGCCCCAAGCTCATGATATAATTACATTCTGGCTTTTTAATACTGTGGTTAAAAGCTACTTCCACCACAAAAATATTCCTTGGGATAATGCAATGATTTCTGGATGGGCTCTTGATCCTCATGGAAATAAGATGAGCAAGAGCAAAGGCAACATAATTGATCCAAGAGGGATGATTGACAAGTTCTCGGCTGATGCGTTAAGATTTTGGGCGGCAGGCTCAAAGCTAGGTGACGACATGTCATTTCAAGAAAAAGACTTAGTTACAGGTGTCAAATTCGTAACTAAAATATGGAATGCCTCAAAATTTGCTTCCATTCATCTTTTGGAGTACAACGGCGAAGCACCCACAAAACTTGAGATGATGGACAGGTGGATTCTTTCAAAGCTGAGCAAAGTTGTTAAAGACAGCACTGAAAATTTCCTGAATTATGAATATTCGCATACAAAGCTTGAAACCGAAACTTTTTTTTGGCACACTTTTTGCGACAATTACCTCGAAATAATCAAAGACAGGCTGTATAATGCAGACAAAAGGGGAAAAGAGGCAAGGCTTTCTGCACAATATGGATTATATTACACCCTGATTATAATAATAAAACTGATGGCACCCATAATGCCTTTCATTACAGAAGAGCTTTACCAGATTTATTATAAAAAACATGAAAAAATAAAAAGCATACATTTAACAAAATGGCCTGATGTCAATATGATAGATGAGCACGCAGAGCATATTGGCGATTTTGTTGTTAAGGTTGTTGAATTTGCCAGGAGGCAAAAATCAGAAAAGCATTTGTCATTAAAAGTGCCTGTGAAAAAATTAACAATCAAAGCAAAAATTGAGGAAAAAGATTTTGATGCTGTTGAGGCAGAGATAAAAGCGGCAACATCAGCAGAGCATATCGTCTTTGAGCCGACAAGAGGCAAAAAAACTGAAAAAGATTTGGAGATTGAGGTTGAGGTTTGAAAAAGATTAAATATAAAACGAGAAACAATAATTGCCAATTAGTGGCTTTCAGGTACTCGACTGCAATTTTTTGGAGGTATGACTTTAGTACACAACTTAGGAGATATTGAAAATATAGTGGTCCGAGTTAGGGCTCAATACAAAAAAAACGGTAAATTCAAGCCACGTTTTGGTTTGAATCATGATGACAGAGATCGAAAACGAAAATCTTTCATTGGAAGGCTTCAAGAACAAGTATCATTGTTTGATTTAGTCGAAGACGTCCTAGCAACAAGAGATAATGGAAGCCAAGAACTTAAACATACAAATGATATTCTTTGCTGCTTTGGCTTTTCTGACGGGGAAGAAAGAGCACGTTTGCTAAGAAGTGTATCTGGAAACGGCGACTATTCTTATGCTGGAGAAAATGTTAGAAAGGCTTATGTTGTTGCTAGAAGGTATGGGCTTGAAGGCAATTATCTTGACACACCGGAAGCAACAAAAAATATTTTCGTTGCTCTAGCAAGGTCAACACATTTAAACGGATTCGAAAATACATTTTTATTGGCTAGAGTATTTGGTTTTGATAGGATGTCTGAAATAGTAGCAAAGGGTTATTATCCAATTAGGGTAGGACGTAAAGTGAGGTTGGTTGGAAATAAAGTTTTAGAACATTTAGCTCGTACACTAAGGCCTGAGACAGTAATCCCTCATTTCACCATACATCCAAACTTTATGGAAGGTTTAGGCTACAATCGCAATTTAGTTAATGGACTGCCAGTATACAGGTGAAACCAAAAATTTAGTAATGAGTATACTTAGAATGATTAAAAATGAAGAGTAGAGGGGAAATTTCTGTAGTCGCATGCAGGTCAGGAATTCATTAAGCGAAATCCTTGGTTTCATCAGATTAGTGTTGCTCCGCTTGTGGCTAATGTCATTTACTGGATAAACAGAAACCGTTCTGTAGGAGATTTATATGAGCCAAGAGCAGATTCTGGAGTCCATAGATAGTGATAAATTTAATTCTTATAATTTTGAAAGTTAATAAAAATAGGCAAATCAAACCTTAAGAATAGTCCATATGCCGTTGCACTACAATATCCACCTGCTTGTCTTGTGCAAATGGATAGTTAACCCATTCTAACACTCTGCTTCTCAACTGGGCAATCTCACCCAATATTGAATTTTGGGCAATTACTAAGTCCATAGAGTTTGGCTTTTCTCTATTATCTTTAGTTGCCAGTTCGATGGCTTTTTGTGCTCTTCTATAGTCAGTGTGCTGAAACAGCAGCTGCTCCAATAAGCAAACCGCTTCTCTTTTGTCATATTGGCCATGTTGAATACTTGCAGCCCTTTCAGGATTTAGGAGCAATTCAAAGGGTCTAGATTGCGTGCCTCCGACTATATCTACACTATAAGGTGCATACACAAGGTTCTCCAATGTTGTCAGTAAGTATGATGGATCCATTTTCTCGCCATTCATTAAACTCTCTTCCATCTCACCCCTTCTTTAGTATCCTCAAGAATAATGCCTTTCTTTTTTAAATCTTCCCTTACCTTGTCTGCTTTTGCATAATCTTTTTCTTTTCTTGCCTTTTCCCTTTCCTCAATCAAATTCTTTATTTCTAGACTTAATTTTCCATCTTTTTCTTCAAGAATTCCAAGAACTTTGTCAAATTTCTTCATCAAATTTATTATTTTTTCAGAATCTTTCTTTCCAATCTTATTCTCCATCATTAATGTGTTGATTTCCTTTACAAAATCAAAAATGTGCGATAATCCAATGCTGATATTTAAGTCATCATCCATAGCATCCTCAAATTCTTTTTTTGTTTTTTGTATTAATTTTTCAATTTGTTTATTGTTGTAGTTATTTTTAATTTCTTTTAATTTAATCATAAAATCATTCAGTCTTTGAATGGCGCCTTCAGCTGCCCTGACCGCTTCTTCTGTAAAATTTAATTGAACTCTATAATGGGCAGAAAGCAAAAGATACCTTATTGCTTTTGGATTATATTCTTTATTCAGCAAATCCCTCAATGTATAGAAATTCCCCAAGGACTTGCTCATCTTCTTTCCTTCAACAAGAAGATGCTCGTTATGAAACCAGTAATTTACAAATTTCTTTTTTGTTGATGCTTCGCTTTGAGCTATTTCATTCTCATGATGCGGAAAAATCAAATCAACACCGCCGGCATGAATGTCAAAATGCTTTCCTAAATATTTCATTGACATTGCAGAGCACTCAATATGCCAACCTGGCCTTCCTTTGAGTTTTAGTTTAATTTTTGGCATAACTTTTCACTCTCTCGGAATATTTTCTTAGTAAGCAAATCTATTTCATTCCTGCGAATAAGTTTTATTTCTTTTCTACCAATCAGAATCACATTATATCCTTGCTTGTGCAACCATCGAATTTTATCTTTGGTTTTACTTAAAGTGATACTCGCTCCTTTAACTTCTATAATTAAATTTTGTTCTGGAAGATAGAAATCAGGTAAAGTATTTGACATCAGTTTTTTTTCTGTGTTAAAATATTTAATATAAAAAGGCTCATATTGCCAAGAAACATTTAGTTTATCAAGTAATTTGGCAACTTCAGCTTCCCATTTGGAACGTAAAATAATAGATTCACCGTTTAATCTTTGATATGGTGTTTTGAATCCACCTAAATTAGGTTTAACCCTACCTTCTGCCACAGCTTTTTTTAATGATATAGACATTCTTCTCCCGAACTGTTTACGTTCTTCTTCTGTCATATTCTGCAACTTTAATTTCCCTTGCTTAGCCAACTTTAGCATTGTTTCTCTTGTTCGTTGAATTCTTCTAGCTTTCAGTTCAGGCGATTCTATTTGTTGTGGCAACAATTTTTGGACTGCTAAATTTCGAAGAACTTTTCGAATTTTACGTAACCTTCTTTCTCTTAAGTATTTTGGCTCTATCTGCTGAGGCAATAAGCCCATTTTACCGAGTTTTTTGAGGGTTAAGGATGTTTTTCTATTTCTTTCTTCTGTATGATTTTTCTTGCAAATTTCAGGATTTTGCATTGGGTTTAATCCTAGTTTTGCTTCCTGTAACCTATATAAAGAAATACTTTTAGCCCTTCTTTCCTCTAATTTTGGACAACTTGGGCAAAATTTATTTCTAGATTTCCATTTTATCTTGCACCAATCTCTATATTTCACTATTTTTCCACAACCGCCTTTACATAACTTTTTCATTGTATTTTCTCCGAAATCTTCATCTAATGTGAGATTTCCAGCGTAGGCTATGTAAATCTCACTATTTCGGAGCGAAGGGTACTCCAAGCAGAACTGCATAAATGATTTTATATTATATGGAAAATCATAATTTGGCAGTTCTGCGTGTGCCTTGAGCGAATAACTGGTATTCTCTAAGTCCTTTAAATAGTTCACGCGCAGATGTCCAGTGCCAAATGGTCTTTTAGCTATCATCTTAAAAGTTAATTAACATTCTAAGCTCTTTTTCCAGTTGTTTTGTATTTTTATAGTGGAGAGCATTCATACCTAATTCTCTTGCTATTTTAACATAATCTTCTTTATCATCTATAAAAATTACATTAGCTGGATCGTTACTAGTTTTCTTTAGAATAAGTTTGAATATTCTATCTCCATCTTTTTTTGTAATTCCAGCTTCATGAGAAAAAATCCCATAATCAAAATTTCTTAAAAAATTATATTTTCTCTGCAAAACTTGTGTACGTTCTTTAACATTATCTGAGAGAAAGTAGATTTTTAAGCCTTTTTTTCTTAGTTTTATTATTAAATTTAAGTTTTCTTGAATTGGTTTATAACATAGAATCCATTGTTTTATTATATCATCCTTATTTACTTTAATTTTAAATTGCCTCTGAAATTCCTGCCAAAATTGCCGCGATGAGAGCCTTCCTTGACGGTATAATCTGCCAATTTTGTTTTTAGTTCCGAAAAAATCTGACACATCCCGAGAGTTTAAATTATACTTTCGACTTACTTTTTTGACAGCTTTCGAAGTTCCATCAGTAAAATAAACTCCACCCAAATCAAATATTATTGCTTTTATCATTTTTTCCTGTTTTTTAATTTACTAGTGTCAATTTTATTAAGTTCAACGAATTCTGTATCGTTATTCTTAACAGCCTGCTCTATTAAATTATCATATTCTTCAGGTGTTACATCAAATTCTATAATCGTTTCCCAAAATACATCTCCATCCTCTTTATTGTATGCTTTCCATAATGCAAAGTCCTTTGCCTCTTCTTTTTCATAGGAATCTTGCTTAATGCGGGCACCTTCCTTTAATTCTTGAATTTGCGTATGAGACAATTTCCCATACTCTTTGAATTTAGATATATCATAATAAATGCTTCCATCATCACTTTTATAACCTATTTTATTTTTTAATAATTTTTGCATTATAGCAACCATTTCTTTGATATGCCCTGTTGCTCTTGGAAAAAAATCTGCCTTATCTATGTTCAATGCTTCAATATCTTCAAAGAAAGCTTTTTCATACCTTCTTGTATACTCTGTTAAAGAAATTCCTTCCTTATTGGCGCCTTTTATTGTTTTATCATCGACATCTGTGATGTTCATGACGTGCTTGACTTTGAAGCCGGAATACTTTAGATAGCGTTTAAGAATATCACTGCAAATATAAGCCCTAAAGTTGCCGATGTGAGCAAAGTCATATACGGCATGCCCAAAATTACATTGTAATCTTGTTTGGCCCGCAAGTATAAATGCCCACAACGTTTTTTATTATTGGCTTAAACACTTCCTTCTTCCTAGTTAGCGTATTATATATTCTTAAGATCAATTGCATACACCCTTTATTTAAAAAATTATATAGACGTTAATCTAGTTATCCCTTTCACTAAATCAAAATGCCCGTCAAATGAAAAAATTTTTCTAATTTTAAGTTTTTCTGAGAGCGCCACTAAAGAGCAGTCTGTTAACGACAAAGTTTTGTATTTTTGAAAAATAGATTTAATATTGTCTAACTCAATTTTAATAATTTCAATGTTATCAGTTTCGGTTAGGTAAATCAATGCCTCGTTTGCCTTTTGGAATACGGACTTTTTAAGGATAAAATTCACACATTCAGCCACAACATAAGGTGTTATGAAAACTCTAGAAATATTGTCGTGCATGAAGCTTTCAAGTATTTCTGAAGCTTGAAGGTTATATTGGTCACCCTCAAGCTTTGCACCAATAAATATTCCAGAATCAAAAATTGCCTCACTTATCATATTTTTTGTTTTTTCTTGACAAATCGTCATGCTCTAGAGTGTCTATCTCCTCAAGCCAGTTTTTTCCAGCCTTAATCTTTGGAAGAGACAAAAACCTTTCAGTCATCGCTTTTGTGTTATTTCTTTTCTTTCCACTTAGGTAGTCCATAAACTTATTTTTGTTTTCTAGTGCAAACTTTATAGCTTTATCTATCAAAGTTTTTTGTGTTACTCTACTGTCTTTCTTAAGAAGCTCTGTCTGCAGTTCGCTTAAAATAATAATATCATCCTTATACAATTTCCTCGACACATCCATTTTGACCACTTGACTACTAGTAGTTAAAACTACTATTTAAATTTTTGGTTTATTTAATTGATTTTTATAAATAAAAAAGCGAGGGATGGGAATTCCGCAACGGGGGACTTTTGCGTTAGCAAATGTCACCCAAAGTGTCAACGGATTTATGCCGTTGGTTGTCTCGAACCCATGAATAAGCGGGCATTGCGCAGTTATCATCACCATTAAGGTTCAAATTGCTGCTTTGCAGCATCGAGTTAATCTCTTTGATTAAACGCTCGCCTTAGCCGCTTGGCTTTAAGGTTTGTGAGTTGTCTGCAAAAATTCGCATGCTTGCGTTCAACTAAAACCCTCGCAAAGCGGCAAGCTTTTCAGCTCGCCTAATTTCGCCCTCGCATTTAATTTACTGGCCGATTTGTTTTCTCCTAGTTCTCAAACCTCATTTTTTATAAAAGTTTTTGAAATGAAGTGTTATAAGTACAATGAGAATAATCTAACAACAATAACATCTATAATAATCTTCCCTAATGATAATCTTTTGATTGCGCCAATATCTATTTGAATGCATAGATTTTGTTATGCTTTTGTATTTTTTCATTTTTTATTTATCTTCTCCGCGGCTGTTGAAATCTACAGCTACTAAATTTTGAAGGAAATCTTCAAACTTTTCGCTTTCTGCAGAGTTTAGTTTTGTTTTTTGCACCAATCTTAACACCTCCAGTTTGTTTAGAAAAAAAGTAAGGTTAAAATTGGCAACTAACACGTAATAGTAAAGGTATGCCTAAATGAACATAGAATTTTCATTCCTAGCCATGTGTTATTTGCCATTCTTTTGGTTTAGTGCATTCGCTTATATTTAAATATTATGTTTTTTTAAGGAACTGCAATAATTGAAAAGATTGTTAGCTGTATAGCAACATGGAAACAGAGAGGATTGAATCTCTTTTATGAACTAAGAGCTAATTTGTGCTAATCACGTACCGAATTTAGAAAATTATTTAAACTTAAAATTGTAGAATCTAGGAAAATGGACTTCAACAACAAACTTGTTTTGATTACAGGGGCGTCAAGCGGCATAGGAGCTGCAACAGCCAAGGAATTTGCTAAGCATAATGCAAGAGTTTTGCTGCTGGCAAGAAGAAAAGAGGAGCTTAGGAAAGTCGCTGAAGAAATTCAAAGAGAAGGAGGCTACGCAAAGTATCTTGCAGCAGATATTACAGACCACAAATCAGTGGAAAGAGTAACAAATAAAATCAAGAAGGAGATAGGAGTGCCTGATATTATCTTTAATAATGCAGGAAGCGGCCCATTTAAATTCATTGAGGAAACAACTCCTGAGGAAGCGCTTCAATTACTCACACCTTATGTAGGCGGCTTTTTTATTACCAAAGCCTTCATGCAAGAAATGCTAAAAAACAACAAAGGCCATATTGTAAATATGACTTCTCACTCTTATGTGTTGGCTTTCCCAGGCGCTACTGGGTATATAGCGGCAAACGCTGCTATGAGGGGTTTTACTGATGCTCTGCGGGCCGACCTTTACGGCACTAAAATAAATATTACTTTGGTAGCTTGTTCAAAAGTAAACAGCACATTTTGGGAAAATAACCCAGGCAGTGAGCTAAGATGCCCTTCAGCTCATGATTTTCTTCCAACCCCAAGTACGGTTGATGTTGGAAAAGCGATTGTTAAGGGAGTTTATCACGAGAGAAAACAAATATTAATTCCAAGATCGCTTTTATTTGCCGTATGCCTAAAGTATATTTGCCCACCATTTATGCGCTGGCTGTTATACAAGACAGGATATAAACGTGGCAGCCAAGGGACTACATGTGCTATTCATTAAAATGAGCATAGATTGCTAAAATGGACTTCAACAACAAACTTGTTTTGATTACAGGAGCGTCAAGCGGCATAGGAGCTGCAACAGCCAAGGAATTTGCCAAGCATAATGCAAGAGTTTTGCTGTTGGCAAGAAGAATAGAGGAGCTTAGGAAAGTCGCTGAAGAAATTCAAAGAGAAGGAGGCTATGCTAAGTATTACCCAGTCAACATCGCAGACTACAGATCGGTGGAAAAAACTGCGAACAAAATCAAGAAAGAAGTTGGAATTCCCGATATAATATTTAATAATGGTGGCAGCGGCATTTGGAAGTATATCGATGAAGAAACTTCAGAGGATATCAGCAAGCTGATGACTCTGTACTTTGGAGCTTTCTTCGTAACTCGGGTTTTTTTGCCTGATATACTTAAGAGGAATACGGGCCATATAGTTAACATGTCTTCCCATGTGCCTGTGCTGCCTTTTCCAGGTGCGAATGGGTACATTGTTGCTCATGCTGCCATGAGGGGCTTTACTGATGCTCTAAGGTCAGATCTTTACAATACCGACATTAATGTGACCTTGTTGTCTTGTGCAAAATTTAGAAGTACTTTTTGGGCAAACAATCCCGGTAGTGAAGAAAGGTACCCAAAAGTTGCTTTGATACTTGGAGTGCCGCCTGTTGAAGTAGTTGCTAGAATTATAGTCAAGAGCACTTACAAAAAGAAAAAAGTGGTAACAATACCTTCTTTACTGAAGCTAGCTGATTTAATAAACTTCATATGCCCCCCTCTTATGAGGTGGCTTCTTTATCATACCGGATTCACGCGAAAAGATTTAATAGTTAAAAACCAAAAAAAGCCGATAACCCCCTAATCGTCTGCGGCTTGTCACATGAAATTCATGTGATGCTCTAACTGAGAGTTGATTCAGCAAAAGACGGCTGTTGGGCGGTCTAAGAAGAGCATAAATCCTAAAGGAATAAAAGAAATATTTCGCCTTTTTGGAAATATTTATAAATTTGGGAGTCAATTGAATCCTGATGGCAAAAAAAGATGTTGATAGACCTAAAAGAGTATTATTTCTAAGAAAAGTTTTCAAGAAAATCCACTCATTCGATCAAAGCGCCATATATTACTTAGTAAGCAGAAATAACAATAGCAATGAATTTGCAGTTCTTATCCATGGTTTAGGAACCAATAATTCGCTTTTCAGGTATGAAGAGTCATTCTTAATTTACAAAGGGTTGAATGTAATAAACGTCGATTTGAGAGGACACGGATTTAGTGAAAATATTAAAGGAAAGGTAACACTTGAAGACTACGCTAAGGATATTAAATGTATTTTGAAGGAAGAAAAAGTTGCAAAAGCTGTACTAATAGGATATTCACTGGGTGGTTTTGTTTCCCTGAAATTTTATTCAGACTTTCCAAAATTAGTCAAAAAGATGGTGCTTATAGATGCATCTTATGCGGTGAATTTGAATACAATACGGCCTATATTTATTTTCATAGGATTGGCGCTATTTGGATTACTGATCCTACCGGCCCGCTTTTTCAATGTTAAGGCCAAACAAGATGTTGACTTTTCTAAATATAAGTGGAGAAATGTGTTCTTGCTAATACATCAAATCGGCTTAGCCACTTCGCTTAGGAGTTTGAGCTATGCAATTAATGCAATGCTAAAAGAGAATCTAAGCGGAGTTCTAAAAAAGGTGAATATCCCGACCTTAATTATAGAGGACAGCCACGACGTCATTTTCTCCAAGAAATCCTTTAAGACCGAACACAAGAAAATCACGAAGAGCGAATTGCAAATAATTGAGGGCAGCCACTTGGCTGTGTTGAACAAATCTGACACACTTGAAAAAGACATCTTAAATTTCATCAGAAAATAGTTCTATATAATTTATTATAAAGTCTTAGAAGTAAGCAAGGCTACAGTAAATACTGAAATTACCAAAATCAAAACCATCCCAATGAAAGTGGGATGAAACACAAGATTTATCGTCTTTGACAGATCGCTTTGTGTTTCTGATGGCACATCAGCACTTTCCCTAAGTTCTATCCCAATAAGTGTAAGAGGTAAAAGCAATCCAATAATAAAGAATATATTCTTTACAGTTGTGTAAGCTTCTAACCCCATCATTTTTATCGCCATCTCGGTAACTAGCAATAGAACGAAATAGACTCCCGAAAGCGGCACTATTATTGTTACAATTCTTGTGGCAAGTGGTGATATCAGAACAAAAAACCCAATCACAACACCAACTAAAATGTTGATAAACTGATTATCACCTAGCAGCTTCGTCCAAACTAATGTAGCATAGACTACTGCGATAACGAAAATAAATACAAAGATGCTTGAGAAGTGCTCCAAGCCAGTTACATCTAAGAAAGTTGCCATTTTCTCGCTTTATTTTTTGCCAAAAAGTTTACTAAAGTCCATGCCAAAGCGATTCATGAGCGATGCTTGCTCCTTGTCTTTTGATTCGCCAGTTATCCAAGCAATGGTAATCCCAAAAACCAATAGCATAATAACAATAGCGACTCCGTCAGTACCAAAAAAGTTTTCCAAAGTGGCTCCAAAATCACCAGCCCACCATCCTGCTGCTCCGCCAAAAATCACGACAATTATCACAAAAGAGATAAAGGTAATCCAGCCTGGCATCGTCACACCAAGCAACACATAATCCTGGCCAAAAACCCCAATCATTACCAGCAAAAAGACCACTGCGACAAGCACAACCGACACTTGCGGCAATGCATCATTTAGAATAACAACCGGATCTGCATTAGGAGGGAAATTCCCCATAACGTGAGGTATTACAACCAGCATCCCCACTATAATTCCCATCATTATGTTTAGATTTTTCTTTTCATCTCCAAGAATTTTCGTTTTCTGCAGTACGGCATAAACAATGATGAAAACCAGCATAAATGGCAAGACAACTTCTGTTAATCCCCACCTTTCAAGGACTCTCAACAAACCGGGCCATGTAAAGGAATCATTAACCATTTTAACACCTCATCAATTGAAAATTAATCATTTTAATTGTAGTATTTAAATTTTGTTAAATTCATGAGCTCTTTGCTTCTTTTGATGTTTCTTTGGTGGCGTAAAATACGAAAAATACCATTAGTCCCAAAAGGATGACGGAGCCAATGACTTCATCAGTGCCATTGCTTGAAAAACTAAGCAATTTTTCAAGCCAGCTTTCCCCATCCTTTGTTTTTATTGCATCGAGGAAGATTCCCATTATTGATGCAAAAACTATTCCCATAAACGCGAGCTTCCATCCGCCTTGAAGGTACATTGGCTCCCCTTCCTTGTGGAATGAGCCAACAAGCATGAGGAATAAGACCGATAAGAAAAGCACAATAACGGCATTGGCTGAAACAGTTGTAATGATTTCGACTAATTGGGACGAGGCAATGACCAAAAATGCTATTGAAAACGCGGCAATCGCATTGAGGTTTTTTTTTGTGTATTTCTTTCCTTCAATTTCTTCCTGTCCCAGCACCTTGGTCTTTTCAAGAATGGCAAATACAATAGTAAAAACAAGCAGGAACGGCAAAACGACATCAAACAGACCTATGCTGTCAAAGAAATCCAGTACTTGCCTGAAGGGTGTTGCCATGTTTCTCCCAAGCTTAAAATATGTATTTAAATGTTTCGAAATCTGAATTTGACTAATTCATGTCCGCTGGTGACATTGTCATTCGAAAAGCCAATCCCCCATGATTTGGGGCATTTTGAAGAAGATATAGGTCTTCTCGGTCAAACTTTAATTCTCGTCTTAAACTCAATACTATGTTGCCTATGTCGCCGCCACCTCGAATTAATGCCCAGAGTCCGGGCGCAAAGTCGTCCGGAATAATGAATGACTTTTGTCCTTTTCCAAGATCCTGATGTGCAGGTAACCCATTATCTGATGCTCTATCATACATGTATAAACCAGCAGGTAGTTCAAGGACTTCGGGGATGAGCACTTTAGTTAAACCAGGCAACACAACGGGGCTGATACCATTGGGTGCCGTATATTTCTTCTCCAGACCAGGGTTGATTACTAGAAGCTTGCTCCGCAAATCGTCCCTGCTTAGACCAAGAGACCGTCTTTGATCTTTTATACCTCTATAAAGCGCTTCGCATTCTTGTCTGTTCTCTATATCTCTGCTCCAAAATCCACTCCCATATAGAACAAAACCAAGAACCTCAGGATAACCAAATCTTTCTCCTGCTGCAAGTATCGCTCCAGATTGATTTGGAGTAATTGGTGTATATCCTTTGAACTCTGGATCCTTATACAATAGAGTTGCCGCAGCCATTCTGCTTAATGGATCAACATAAGCAGAGTTTGACCAACCAAATCTTGGAATTTGAACCTGAGTACCAAAAAACCTCCTATTTACAGCACTTACTAAACGTCCTCCATATTCACCATCCAAACTTAGTGTAACGTATGAAATATCCTTGGTTTGCATTTTTAAGAATCTGCCGCTCCCGATTTAATTAAAATTCAAATAAATAATTTAACAACTACTATTTATAATTTACTGAAGAAATCCCAATAACCTTTATAAATACACCATGAATATTAAAATTATGCTTGACGAAACAGATTTTAGTAATCTAAGAAAAGAGCTGCATAGATTAAACGTAAAAAGAGAAGAGACAATATTGACCTCAAGAGAGGTAATAAGCCTTTCAAAGCAGATAATTTATGCTGCGCTAAGAAATGACTTGAAGTCCGCCGCTTCCATAATTAAAAAAATAAAAGACAAGGTCAAAAAATTAGAAAAAATCAGCATCACAAGAGACACTAACTTAAATTCTATTGCTTTTCAGGAATATGTCGAGGCAATTGCTTTCTATGAATTTGTTAAAAACGGGAGAATACCCACAAGAGCCAGCCTTGGAGTAAGCGCTGAAGATTACTTAAGTGGCTTGTGCGACTTAACAGGCGAGCTTGTTAGGAAGGCAATTTATGATGTGATACATAAAAAATTTGACGAAGCAGAAAAAATAAAAGAATTGGTGCACGAGATTTATGGGGAATTCTTGAAATTGCATTTAAGAAATGGCGAGTTGAGAAAAAAATCTGATTCTATAAAATGGAATTTGAAGAAACTGGAAGAAGTTATGTATGACGTTGAGATGAAGGGAAGGCACTAAAGAGAATATTTGTTTTCTTTTTAAAAATTTTAATTTTAATGGCCGAATAAATAAATTAAAAATAAAATCAATCGAAAAATTAATTAATAATAAAAACCAATAAAATCCCTAACAATAAATTTAAATAAGTTCTTTTAATCCGTTATTCTATGAAACGAACCCACACTTGCGGAGAATTATCGGACAAGGATGTCAACAAAAAAGTAACCTTATGCGGTTGGTGCTCAACAAGAAGAGACCATGGGGGGGTTATTTTTATTGACTTGAGGGACAGGTATGGCTTAACTCAAGTGGTTTTTGACCCTTCTTTCAGCATGGAATCCCACAAGATAGCTGAAAAGCTTGGAAGAGAGGATGTTATTCAAGCCAGCGGGGTTGTAAAGCACAGAAAAAAGGACATGGAAAATCCAAAACTCAAGACAGGTGCTATTGAGATTTTTGTTGAGAAACTTGAAATTTTAAGCGAGGCAGAAACTCCTCCTTTGGAAATTGATGATAGGGTTGTTACACATGAGGAAACTCGCCTAAAGTACAGGTATCTTGATTTGAGAAAGCCATTAATGCAGCACAACATTTCGACAAGGCATAAAGTAATAAAAGCAGTTAGGGATTATTTTGACGACTTGAATTTTCTCGAGATTGAAACTCCGATACTTGCAAAAAGCACTCCAGAAGGAGCTAGAGATTATCTAGTGCCTTCAAGAATACATCCCAGCAAATTTTATGCACTCCCCCAAAGCCCGCAAATATTTAAGCAATTATTGATGGTTTCTGGTTTTGACAGATATTTCCAGATTGCACGGTGCTTTAGAGACGAAGATTTAAGGGCAGACAGGCAGCCAGAGTTTACTCAAATTGATGTTGAGATGAGCTTTGTTGACGAAGATGACATAATCGAAGTTGTTGAAGGTATGTTAAAGCACGTATGGAGGGTTGTTTTGAATAAAGATATTAAATTACCGTTTCCAAGAATCAAGTATTCTGACGCAATATCGAGATACGGTTTGGACAAGCCAGACGCAAGGTTTGACTTGCAGCTGATTGACATTACGGAAATTGCCAAGCACTCAAATTTCGAGGTTTTCACAAAAGCAATTAACCAAAGTGGAATTGTAAAATGCATAAATGCAAAAGGCTGCTCAAATTTTAGTAGGACAGTAATTGAGGAGTTAACAAGCTTTGTTGCAATTTATGGCTCAAATGGCTTAGCATGGATGAAGGTAACTGATAAAGGGCTTGAAAGCTCAATTGTCAAATTCTTTGATGAGAAAACACAAAAAGAATTAATTAAGGCGGCAAATGCAAAGAAAGATGATTTATTGTTTTTTGTTGCAGATGCCAATCATAAAGTTGTAAATGATTCGCTAGGATGTTTAAGGATAGAAATAGCTAAAAGGCTTAAGCTGATTGACGACAATCACTTCAGTTTTGTATGGGTTACTGATTTTCCTTTGCTGGATTGGAGCGAGGAAGAGCAGAAGTACAATGCAATGCATCATCCATTTACAAGCCCAAAAGACGAGGACTTAAAGCTGCTTGACAAATCACCTGAAAAAGCAAGAGCTAAAGCATACGACATTGTGTTAAACGGAACTGAAATAGGCGGCGGCTCGATAAGAATCCATAAAAGCGATGTGCAAGCCAAGATGTTTTCAGTTTTGGGGTTAAGCAAGGATGAGGCTGAATCAAGATTTGGATTTTTGCTGGAAGCATTTAAGTATGGTACTCCTCCTCATGGAGGAATTGCATTAGGTGTAGATCGGATTGCTGCGATGATTACAGGAAATGAATCCATCAGAGAAGTTATTGCTTTTCCCAAAAATAAGGCCGCGGAATCATTAATGGAAGATGCTCCGAGTGAAGTGAGCGAGAAGCAGATGCAAGAACTTCACATTAAACTGGATTTTGTGAAGGAAACAAGAAATGTTGTATTTGACAAAATAAGGGATGTGCTTAACAAGGAGAAAATTGAATATGAAGTGCTTGAGCATAAGCCAGTTTACACAAGCAAAGAAGCTGCTGAAGTTAGAGGAACAGAGCTAAAGCAAGGATGCAAAGCCCTTGTATGCAAAACCGACGAAGGATTTATCCAAGCTGTTGTTTCAGGAGCAAAAGAATTGGATATAGAGAAACTTCAGAAATTTACTTTATTCAAGACATTGGAACTGGCAAACGCAAAAGAGGTAAAGCAGGCAACAGGATGCAATATAGGAAGCGTTCCTCCGTTCGGAAACTTATTTGAATTGAAAGTTTATTTTGACAAATCAGTTGTTGAGAATGATGTTGTTGCATTCAATGCAGGAACACACACAAAAAGCATAAAGATGAAGGCAAAGGATTTGGTAAGAGTCGTTAATCCTGTTGTTGGAGAGTTTGGGAAATAAATAGTAATATTCCATGTTAGTCAACTAGGAATGAAAAAAATATTCACAACAAACCAAATAATTGCAATTATTGCTCTATTAGTTAGTATTATAAATTTATATTACTACATCAAGGTAACGGGACAACAAAGCATTATAGTTCGAAACAATAAAGCTTAGACGATAGCCCGTCTATAAATTCTTAAAACCGAAAAAAGCAAATAGTAGTTCTATCACAAGAAAATGAATTTGGGGGTGGACAAAGAGGTGTCCACCATGTCAGGAAGGATAGATATATTTGAAGAAGTAAGAAAATTAAAACAAGACCTTGAGCACGAGAGGAAATTAAGGAAAAAGTTCCAAGAGAAATATTTTGAACTTCTTAAAGAAAACAAAGAACTCAAACATTTGCTTAATCAATTCTTAAACTCAAATACTCCATCATCACAACTCCCTTTTTCTTACAAAACTTCTCCCGATAGAGAAGCCAAGGGAACAAATCCAAGAGGAAAGCCCGTTGGCTCAAATGGCGCAACGAGAGAAGAGCCAGAAAAGATTGATGAAAAGATTAACGTCAAGGCAAAGCAATGCCCGAATGGGCATAGAAAAATAAAACAATCGGATTATCATGTAAGGGTAGTGTATGAGATAAGCGATATTATAATAAAATCAAAACAATTTACAGTTTACGAATATGATTGTGAAAAGTGTAACTTACACTTTGAAGCAACTCATCCAGAGTTGCCAAAAGAAGGCATTTTTGGCCCTAACTTGCAAGCACTTCTCACAGAGTTAAGGCATAACTTTGCTGGCTCTTACGAAAAAATATCTGTGTTTCTTGATAATTTGACAGGCACTACCTTCAGCTCTCAAGAAATAAAAGACTGCATACATAGAGTAGCAGAAGATTTAGAGCCATCTTACAAGAAGATGGAAAAACAAATAAGTCAGGCAAAAGTAATTCATAGTGATGAAACATCATGGCCTGTGGATGGTGAACAATATTGGCTATGGCTGTTGTGTACTTTAAATATGGTTTTCATTATGATTAATCAATCAAGGGCAAGAAAAGTAATAACAAATGTATTAGGGGATTTTTATGACGGTGTCATAATAAGCGATTGTTTGAAGGTTTACAATAATTTTGCATCTGCTTTTCAGCGTTGCTGGAGTCATCTTCTCAGAAAAACTCATTTCGAGAAGGAAAAAGCACAAAAGAAGGATATTGTTGAGGTTGTCTAAAAAGTTCTCTGATAAAAATCGTTAATTTCCCGTCGGTAAG
>JBBSVT010000110.1:0-5984 GCA_038046685.1 Nanobdellota archaeon | reverse complement strand
AGAATAAAAATGGCAAGAGAAATGCTTTTAAATGAAAATGCAAAAGTTTAGTAACTAAAACTAATAATTCAAAAAATAAAATCAATATGTTCCACAAGTGATAGGCTAACTCAATAGCTCACCAATTATATTATACAGACATGACAAATTCCATTAGATTAAAAATCTGGTTAGTTTTATTGGTAATAATTTTTGTTTTTGGTTGTGCGCAGATTAATGAACTTTCAGATTCCCAAGATTACTATGAAGAACTTGCGGATGGATGCATAAACAAAGAAAGTGAAAGTTGTTGTTTCGCTTCCGTTGAAGCAATGAAGGCTGGCAACTATATGGTTGTTCCTCAAGAAGGTTGTCCTGTTGGATATCAAGCTAATAGCATGAGATGTATTGATAGTTATCGGTGGTGTCAGTCAACGAAGAAAATCTCTCAAGCAACAAACAATATATCGAGTTGGAAAACCTATGTAAATACGAAATATGATTACCAAATCAAATATCCAGCTGATTGGGCATTGGAAGTTGATGGTGTCGTAGCTTGGCATAACCAGGTTCCTAATCCCGAATTTGGGAAAAGGATTATGTTTTTTGGCACCAAGACGGAGGATTATGAGCAAACAGCTAATATCCGAGTATTCATTAGCCCTGCTGATAATCCGAATAAACTCTTACCGCGGGAATGGTATATTGAACAATCTAAACTCCATTATTCTTATGGTGTTGAACCGGAATTTGAAAATTTGGAAGACACAACATTTAAGGGACTTCCAGCGCTAAAGATTAAGGGGGAATTGGATGAAGGATACACTTTCCTAATCGCAAAAGATATTCTAGTATACGATCTTTCTTTCAGTTTTGATAAATCCGGTGAGAGTGAGTTTGATGTATCTCCTGAGCAAATTTTCCAAGAAATGCTTGATTCACTCCTTTTGGATCAAAATCAAATTAATGATCTTAATCTTAATTTCTTTGCGGGTGGGAGCATCTTTGGCAGTTCTTTTGAAGTGAACTTATCAAATGATCATATTACTTACATAGAAACGGTCCAAGGTGGAACAAAGGAAGTAAAAAACATCGAACGAAAGTTGTTACCCATCGAAATTGATGAAATTGTTGGTGTTATAATTGGTTCTAATCTGTTAAATGTTCCATCACAGAATTTTACAAAAGAACTATCATTGCCTGACCAAGCATACTATAGAATTTACATAAATCTGGATGAAAAGAAAAATACGATTCTTTGCAGTATTCCCTATACTAGCACAGAAGCATCAAATGAATGCCAGAAACAAATTGATAAATTAAGATTGGCGCTTAATAAAATTTTAGGTTTGAAAATCTATTGATTCAAAAACAAAAGTATTAAAATCATATTAATTGTTCCATGAAATACGAGACGAATCCAAAAAAATGCCTGCAAAAATAATCGATGAAAAAAAATTGCAGATAGAAATATATAAATACACAACAAATCAACATATAAAAATATGAAGCCAAAAACTATTAAAATCATCTATTGGATTATAACAATTCTGTTCTCACTATTTATGCTTTTTTCAGGGGTTTCAGAGATAATTCAAACCGAACAAGCAAAAGAGGTCATGAAACATCTGGGATATCCAATTTATGTGAATACAATCATAGGAGTTGCAAAAATCTTAGGTGTAATCGCAATATTGCAATGGAAATTCAAGACTATTAAGGAATGGGCTTACGCGGGCTTCACTATAGACTTTATTGGAGCAGGTGCGTCCATATATTTCTCAGGCGACGGAATCTTGAAGGCACTGCCAATAATACCTTTTCTTGCAGTGATGTTTATATCGTATTTCTTATGGAAAAAAGTTGATAAGATAAGAAAGAATTTGTGACACTCAATGAAAAAATTCTTAATAGCAATCTTAATCTTTATTTTGGTTATTTTTGCGGTTAATTTGTTGAGAACCAAAAATCAGGATGAATGGTCTTTAAAAAAGTCAGATGAAATGTTTTCAGGGCCTGCCCAAAAAAGAGTTCCAATAAAAGATGCTTCTTTGGCAGTCCCAGCTGACTCAAAGGCCAATCAAGACGCTGCGATATTATTGAGGTATTTTTATTCACAGTCAAACAACAGCAAGGAAAACCTTATTTTGAGCGGACAGAATATTGGGAGCGCAAGCGACGTACCACAGCCGCTATCAAGCAGCTATCCGAAGTATTTTACGTCGCTGAAAGAGCAAACCGGCAAACTGCCCGCAATCATGGGCATTGATTACGGATGGGAACAAATACCTGATGACTATGCAAAAGTAAACACAATCCTTATTGATTTCTGGAAAAAAGGAGGTTTGATTGAGATAAGCATGTCGCCTTCCAATCCTTTTACTGGCAAGGGAATAAGAAACTTTGGCCTTGGCGAGCATGCTTTTGATGATTTGTTTGTTGAGGGCAATGAAGCGCACAAGAGATGGATAGCTGATTTAGACAAAGTTGCAGCTGGGCTAAAACAGCTGCAGGATGCTGGTGTGGTAGTACTTTGGAGGCCGCTCCACGAGATGAATGGAGATTGGTTTTGGTGGTCATATGGTGAAAAAGGCAGAATCTCAAAAGAAGAATACGCAAAGTTGTGGAAGCATATTTTTGATTACTTCACCAAGGAAAAAGAACTGCATAACCTTTTGTGGGTATATTCTCCAAACGCTCAGCTTGGCAATAATTTGATTAAATCAAGTGCATTTTACTATCCAGGCCATGATTATGCGGATATAGTAGGACTAGACTATTATTGGGATGATTTAACTAAGGTTAATGACAATTCCACATATGATGAATTAGTTGCCCTTGGCAAGCCTCTTGGCTTTAGTGAGATTGGCCCTCAAAGCAGAACAGGCTTTGATAATATGATGATTATTAAAGCAATTAACAACAAATATCCCCAGATGATTTTTGCAATTCATTGGCAAGGGTGGTCTAGATATAGTTTCTTCCATACTTCAAGAGCCATAGGTGAAAACCAAAATGCAAAGGAATATATGAATGATCCTCTTATTGTTACTTTGGACGAGATGGGATTGTCTTACAAGCATGGTTGAAATCTGGCAATTGTGATTAATAACTCTCAATATTCCAAAAAAAATTGCATAGATACTTTTAAATATTCCATATTGTAAATTTAATAAGGAAAACATTTGTAGAAAAAACTTCAAAAGAATATTTCAAAATGCCTGCAAAAATAATTGATGGAAAAGGAATAGCAGAGAAAATCTTGAGTGAAATAAAATCAAGAATAAAGAATTTAAAAGAAAAGCCCGGATTGGCTCTTGTTCTCGTCGGCGACAATCCTGCCTCAGAAATCTACATCAATTTCAAGGAGAAGACATGCAAAGAAGTCGGGTTTTACTGTGAAAGGCACAATCTTGACAAAAATATAAGTGAAATGGATTTGTTAAAATTAGTTAATGAATTGAATAACAAGCCGAGCATTCATGGCATCTTGGTTCAGCTGCCTCTGCCAAAACACATAGACGAAAACCTAATAGTTGATTCCATACTGCCCCAAAAGGATGTTGACGGCTTCACCCCAGTAAGCATTGGGAGATTAGTTTCTGAGCAGGCGATTTTTGCACCAGCCACTGCAAGGGCAGTTCTTCAATTGATTGAGTCCACTGGGGTCGGCATTGAAGGAAAAAACGCAGTTGTTATCGGCAGAAGCCGGATTGTCGGCAAGCCAACGGCAATGATGCTGCTTGAGAAAAATGCAACGGTAACAATATGCCATTCTAAAACCAGAGGCCTCGTGGAGCACACAAAAAAAGCTGACATACTAGTTGTGGCAATTGGCAGGCCTAGGTTCATAAACAAGAATCATGTTAAAGAAGGCTCTGTTGTCATCGATGTGGGTATTAATAGGGTTGATGGAAAAGTTGTCGGCGATGTTGATTTTGAAAACGTCAAAGAAGTGGCTGGGTTTATCACGCCAGTTCCAAAAGGCGTTGGTCCAATGACAATTGCAATGCTGATGGAAAATACTCTAAAAGCGATGGAATTGGCAAAGAAAATATAATGGTCAAAAAACAATAGACTTTGATAATTTCAAACATATGATAAATTCAGAATTTCCAATCATCGAAACTAAGAAGGAAACACCTGACGTTAGAAGTATAAAGCTTTCTTTTGATAGCAACAAATTTGATTTCAAGCCAGGACAATATATGATTGTGGAGCTTGATGTAGATGATCCAGAGAATGGGAATACAAGACCATTGTCAATTGCTTCTTCTCCAACTGAGGATTTTTTGTTGTTTTCTACAAGAATTTCACAGTCTTTGTTTCATCAAAAATTCAACTCTCTTAAAATTGGTGATAAAGTAAAAACCAAGGGACCGATGGGGATTTTTGTTTTGAAAGAAGATGCAAAAGAAATTGTATTTCTTGGTGGAGGAATTGGAATAACCCCATTTAGAGGCATGATAAAATATGCATGCGACAAAAAGTTGCCGACAAAAATGACATTGCTCTATTCCAACAGGGCTCCGGCAGACATTGTATATAAAGATGAGTGGCCGGGTTTCGAAAAACAAAACCCAAATTTCAAAGTTGTTCATACTATAACAGACAACACAACAGGATGGGGAGGGAGGACAGGAAGAATAAATGAGGATATGATCAGGGAGTTTTGTAGCGACATTAATAACACACTTTTCTATATCTGCGGACCTCCCAAAATGGTTGAAGGATTATCACAGCTTCTTAAAACAATGAAAATGCCTCAGCAGAATATTAAAATGGAGAAGTTTGCGGGGTATTAAATAAGGAAAAGTTCGGTAAAAATGTGATAGGCAGGAAGTTTTTTACCGCCGAAAATTTATTGTTATCGTACTTTTATATCAAGAATCGGGGGCTTGATTAGGCTATTCTGAGGGTTCGGGGGCGAAGAATAGCTAATTGAATTATTATTAATCTTAATTTAATTATTTCATATTCTTATTGTTAGGCGACAACCAAAAAGTTTTTATATCTATAGATATTTTTTAGATATTGATTGATATGGCAGGCAAAAAGGTATTATTGACATTGAATCCTGAGATGTACGCTGAACTAGAAGAAACAGCAAAGTCCAATTATATGACAATACAGGAATTGATTACCAACACATTAAGGAAATGTCTGTTGTATGCTGCGGAATCTCAAAAGAAAAGCAAGGCAGGAAGGCCTCCAAAAGTGGATGAGCCATTCCTGGAGTATTTTTCAAGAAAGAGGTGAATAATTATGAATGAATTAGTTTTGGCTGGACTGTTAGGCGGAGTTGGCGGCTTGACAAGAGGAGTTGTTGGGCTTCTGAAAGCTTTGGCTCTGAAAAGGAAGATACTTTGGAGTTATTGGGCTATTATGGAGTTATTGGGCTATTACAGTAACTATTGCAATGATTATTGGTGTATTTACGGGCATAGTGTTCAATTTTGATCCTAGATTAAGCTTATTGGCGGGGTATGCTGGAACTGATATATTGGAAGGTATTTATAAAAGCTTTAAGACTGAGAAGGTTATGGTTGTGCCGAGTAAGAAATAATGTTATCCAACTATATAAAAAGAGGATAATAAATCCTAAAAAAGAAATTGTAAGAACATTTGGGTGAGCAGGCTAAACATTTAAATAGAACAATATTTAAGATAATAAAAAAGTGGTGAAAATGCCAAAGAAAGTAATTAAGCTGAAGAGTAAAAGCATTCCTATTAAAGATACAACAACAAGTAGGTTTAGGACAGGTATATCTGAGTTAGATTCTGTTTTGGATGGTGGTTTTCCAAAAGGTTCTGTTGTTTTGGTTTCTGGTTCTTCTGGTACAGGCAAAACAATACTTGCTCTAGAATGGCTGTTCCATGGGGTGAATAAATTCAATGAAAATGGTGTCTATGTTACATTTACAGAGCCATTATTTAAGACATTAAAGAATTTAGAAGCTGAGCTTTCCACTGGTGTTGCGTAGCACACCAGTGGGGTAAAAATT
>JBBSVT010000109.1:0-22052 GCA_038046685.1 Nanobdellota archaeon | reverse complement strand
ACTTATTCAAGCAGAATGATGCGCAAAGGACATTCTGCGCTGTTTAGCAATAAGCTATGGGGCAAGAAATTTTGGAGCGCTGGTTACTTCCACAGAACTGTAGGGGCAGTAACAGCAGAGACAGTCAAGCGCTACATAAGGGAAGGGCAGAAGAAGCACTGGAAGCTGATTGAAAATAAAGAGCAGAAAACTTTGTTCAACTTTAACTAGCACTTGACGCTACGGGTTGAGCGCAAAGCGAAACCCGTAGTAGTTCACGAATGATAAAATACTGAAAATTAGAGATTCAGAGATTTTTTATGTGGGATTAAGACAGCAGAGTCGCAAAACATAATTTATTATACTACCACAATCTTAATCTGAATAGAATGAAGCACACACCTAAAGTTACAATTGCTTTAGTTCTTTTTTTCTTCATGGCACAATTTATTGGACTGCTAATAATAAATCAATATATTGACCACAGGAAAACTATTGAGCAACAAGAAGTCGTCTTGAAGCCTTTGCCATACGGTTTTGAGAGACCAGAAATAAAAAACAAATCAATCTCTTTTGTGCCAATATTGCTATACATTTTCTTAGGCACAATAATGCTTTTATTTATAATAAGGATGAATAAGCCTGTGCTCTTGAGAGGCATGTTCTTCATTTCAGTAGCAATAACCCTATCAGTTGCCTTTGCAGCCTTTATGAACACAATTATTGCAGGGTTATTAGCTTTGACAATCTCCTTCTTGAGATTATATAAACCCAATGTTGCAATACAAAATTTTTCTGAGGTATTTATATATGGGGGTTTAGCTGCCATCATGGTAAACATATTTAATATATTTGCCGCATTTATGTTTCTAATTATGATATCTATCTATGATTATATAGCTGTTTATAAGACGAAGCACATGGTGAATATTGCAAAATTCCAAACCAACTCAAGAGCATTCGCAGGCTTGCTTATTCCTTATGACAAAGAAAAAATTTCCCTTAAATATGAACCATTACAAGAATTGACAGTCAAACGAAAAAAAACTAGGGTGGCTGTTCTAGGAGGAGGTGACATTGGATTCACTTTGATATTTGCTGGTGTTGTAATGAAAGAGCTAATGCTGAAGGAGACTGTGTTAATTGGATTTTTGAAGACTTTAATAATTCCTGTTTTTGTTAGTCTAGCTCTGTTTGCTCTTTTGCTCAAAGGTGAACAAAACAAATTTTACCCGGCAATGCCAATTCTAAGCCTAGGATGTTTTTTGGGTTATTTGATAATTATTTTTATATAAGTTGCATAATAAAATAAGTAAAGCTTTAAAATCTATATTATATTACTGCTCTAGGGAGGACTTTGCTGGGAGGTTAGCACTCTCCTGTTAGCGCAAACGTGCTTTAGGCGCAGTGAAGCTTGAGAAGCGGCATGAGCCATTGCTTTTTAGTCTTGCTCTTGGCGTAGAAACTCTGCCTCATAGGACTAGCGCCTGTGAAAATCCGTAAGGTCTGGAAAGAAGCAGCGGTAATCTCAGGCATTGGTGCTTATGAGTAACAGAGTGGAGCTGGGAACAAGGTAGCTATCTGCATGGCTTTTGCCCATTCTAGAGCACGTCCTTCCCTTTTAATATTCTAATTAAATCAAATGAAATTAGAAGATTACCTCAAAAATGGAAAAATATTTGTGAGGAAAGGAACATTTGCGATTGTAAAGTCTAGAAAATCATTGCCAAATTTTTTTGCAGTTGTCAAAGATGGTAGCGAGATTACATGCGTAATCGATCAATCAAAAATCAAAATTAATGAGAATATAATTAAAATTGAAAAGAATTGGAAGATTCTTACCTTAGATATTGTTTTTCCATTGAATGTTGTTGGAGTTACTGCCAAAATTTCAAGTACTTTATCAAAGGCAGACGTTAGCATATTTCCAATTTCTGCATATTCAAGAGACCATTTCTTAATCAAAGAGATGGATTTATCCAAGACAATAAAAGCACTTAGGAAAATTGGATTGACTATAAAAATAAATCAATAATAAAAATGCATCTAATTTACAATAAGATATTTTTGGAGCATAAATCAGACAATCATCCTGAGAGACCTGAAAGATTGCTTGCCTTTGGGGATTTAGGGCAATCAGATATAGAAAACGGAGAAAAATACCTTAAATTAGTTTATGATGATAATTATATTGAAAACATAAGACATGCTTCTGAAAAAGAGACTAATCTTGATGCAGATACTTACACTAACAAAAAAAGTTTTGAAGCTGCGTGCTATGCAGTTGGTGCGTCTGTTAAAGCCGCAAGAGAAAATAACTTTGCATTGGTTCGACCACCAGGGCATCATGTGACTCAAAGTAAAGCAATGGGGTTTTGCCTGTTTAACAACATAGCAATTGCGTCAAAATGGCTGAATGAAAGAGGAAAAAAAGTCTTTATTCTGGATTTTGATGGGCATCACGGTAATGGAAGTCAAGACATTTTTTATAATACTGACAAAGTTTTGTATTTATCCATACATCAATTTCCAGCTTATCCTGGAACAGGATGGGTTAATGAGATTAGTGAAGGCAAAGGGAAATATCACACAATTAATATTCCAATTCCGCCTTATACTAGCGATGATTTGTTTATAGATGTTCTATCAAAAATAATTCCAGCTATTAAAGAACAGTATAAGCCAGATGTTGTAGCAGTTTCTGCTGGTTTTGACGGGCACAAAGATGATCCGTTATTGCAATTAAATCTAACTGTTAATGCATATTATGAAGTTGGAAAATTATTGTCAACTAATTTCAAAAATATATTTGCTTGTTTAGAAGGAGGTTATAATATAGATGTGCTTCCACACTGCGTTTCTGCATTTTTAATGGGAATAAATAATGAAAAAGCTAAGCTAGAATTTAAAGAACAAAGAACCATATCAGCAGCCAATGTACAGAGAGAATTTGAGAGTAGAATGAAAAGTTTAAGGTTAAGTTTGGATGGGTTTTGGGGTTTTTAATTATCTGATTTTATTGTAGTCATATATAATATTGAATTGCATATCTGAGGTATCCAAAATATTGAACTATATTTAATATCAGGAGAATTATAAGAGAAATTAATATTGCAAAATTTTGTTTACTTTCTTCAAGTTTCAATACTAACAAAAGGAAAAATCCCATTAATACTAACGAGACACTTTCTATGATTCCAATTACTAAAGCACTTAAGGCGCCCAAACCCGCTCCCAAGACAAAAACAAATGCAATCTTGATAACTATTGTTGCTATAATCACTAGCCAAATGTATTTTCTTTTCTTATTAAGTTCCCAACTATTTCTAAAGATAAAACCGAGACAAACTACTGCAATCCACGTTGGAAATGAAATAATGAGGAATCCTAAAGGATTTTTTAAAAAATAGGCACTTTCCTCAAATCCTTTTTTTGTAAGAAGTAAAGCATCCACAAAAAATAGAAACAAGAATAGTATAATAAAAATTGAAGTGCTCTTTAACATACGATTCATGATATTTAACCCTTAACTAAAATTAGTATTTAATACTTTCGATGAAATCTGCAAATAATTAAACTAAAAAAGAAATTAATAAAGTTTATAAATAACAAGTGATAAATAATGTTTTAGCAGTTAATATGAAATTCAGAGTTATGGTTTAGCAGAATGAAGATGAATTTTTGTAGCAGAATGCCAATCGGTGCCTAGGTGCATTTCACAAGGCAAAACTTAGAATGGAAGCTGTAAAGAACGTTAAGGATGCAGTTAGAGGATATTTAGGGGGTTTGAAAAAGCTACACGAGGTTTTCATAGATGAATAGAAAATTTCTTGTCACAGGTGTAGTCCTGATATTCGTTGTAATAATTGTAATTATTGTTTTTCAATTTAATAATTCGAATCCTGATACCCGATTGAATTATGAATTTAAGAAGGAAAATTGTGATTCGGATTCTGATTGTATTCCCTGTGGGACAGAATGCATTTCTTGGAAAGAAACTTCAACTTTTAATTGTAAATCATTGGGCCTTAAATGTGCATGTGTAAATAATACATGCCAAAAAAACAATACATGTTCTACTGATTACGACTGTGGCTATTTGAACATACAAAATCAAAAACCACCTAGGTATGGTTTATGTTTAAATGGAGTATGTGTTCAAAGTTGTTCTTCAAGCGAATATATATTAGGCTGTAGATAGGAATTTTATGTTATTGTGCATTTTTTCTTATTAGAAAGTCTTTTTGAATTGAAATGACATTAGAGCAATGACAAAGTGTTTAAGTGTTTATGAATATAAAAAAGGTTAGAACAAGAGAAGTGAGTAATGAACCTTTTCTTATAAAAATTGAATCCTATAGTCTCGAATATTAAATTTTTTTCAAACCCTTTTTCCATCACTTAAACCCTCAATTCATAAAATGGTCAAACCCACTTTCTAGCTTATATTTTTTATTGTTTTTTATTAATTTGATTCCAAATTTCTTATCGACAATTTCTCCAATAAGAGTCACATCATATTTTTTTAATTGTTCTAACTTATTCTTATTCGCGGTAAACACCAACTCAAAATCCTCTCCTCCGTAAAGCGCAAAATCAAGCGGATTTTTATTTATTTTTTTAGAGTCAATTATTGTATTTTTTGAAATTGGAATTTTATCTGCATAAATTATCGCGCCAACATTTGATTCATTGCAAATGTGCCTCACTTCTGAAGCTACACCGTCGCTTACATCAATCATTGAACTAATTCCAATCTTAACCAATTTTCTTGCTAAGTTCAGTCTAGATTGCGGCTCAAGATGTTTTTTTATTGATTTTCCTTTTAGGTTGTGTCTTAACAACTCTAAACCAACTGCCGATTTACCAACATCCCCTGAACAAAAAATCAAATCACTAATTTTTGACCTACTCCTTAATGTCAAATATCTTTTTTCAACAAACCCAATCAAAGAAATTGTGACTGATATTTTCTGCGAGCCTGTAACATTGCCCCCAACAATGTCTATTTTGTATTTTCTTGCTCTACTGAATATGCCATAATAGATTTTATTGACAAATTCAACATCAATTTCTTTTGGCAATGATAATGAAATCAACACAAATTTTGGAATTCCCCCCATTGCAGCGATGTCGCTTACATTTTGCTCCATTGCTTTCATTCCAATCTGCTGAGCAGAAAAATATTTTAAAGAAAAATGGACATTTTCAACAAGCGTATCTGTTTTGAATAGAAGATATTTACTCTTGTCATACTTTAAAACAGCAGCATCGTCCCCAATTCCAACAACAGCATCTTTAGAAAAAAACCTTATCTTCTTCCTTATACTGCTAATTAGTCCACGCTCACCCCCAATAGCCTTTATTTTCATGCTGTCCAACATTAACTTGTTTTAAATCTTCAATTTACAAATGTAAGCCATCGAGCATAATTTTTATCCTTTCCTCTCACGATACTGTAAAATTTATTTCTCAATTTTGAAGTTACTTCACCAACTTTTCCATTGCCAATCTTTTTGTCATCAGCAGCTATAATTGGTGCTATTTCAGTTGCTGTTCCGCAGTAAAAAAGCTCATCGGCATTTTTAACTTCGCTTAACTTTACACGTTTTTCATAAGATTTTATTCCCATATCTTTGCTTATTTCCAAAATCGACTTTCTTGTGATGCCGTGCAATGCGCTTCTGCTGTTTGGAGTTATCAAGCCACCATTCTTAACCAGAAATATATTTTCTGCAGGCCCTTCTGAAACAAAGCCTTGGTGGTCAAGCATCAAAGCTTCGTCATAACCTTTCTTCCTTGAATCATACATAGCAAGAATTGAGTTGGCGTAATTGCCGCCTATTTTAGCGCCAAAAACAGTTGATTTTTCTGAATGCCTTTCAAATTTTGAAGTCATGACCCTCAAAGGTTTTGAATAGTAATGCTCCCATGGCATAGCGATTATTGCTATACTCGTGGGCACATCTCTTGGAAAAACCCCTACCTTCCCATATCCATAATAAGCCAATGGCCTAATATACGCATCTTTTAATTTGTTGATATTAACTAGGCCAATTATCAAATTTTTTAATTGCTTTTTTGTTAACTTAAAAGACATGCACATTGAGTTTGCGGAATAGAATAATCTCTTGATATGTTCATCAAGACGGAAAATTGCAGTGCCTTTGTCAGTCTTGTAAGAGTGAATTCCTTCAAAAACTGAGCTTCCATAATGCAATGCGTGAGTCAAAATATGCACTTTAGCCTCTTGCCACCTTACAAATTTTCCATCTATCCAAATATACTTTGTTGTTTTTATATAGGCCATATTGCATTCAGGTATTTATTCGACATTTTTATAGTTGCTTTGCTTCCATTTTTCAGGCTATACTCTTTTCCAACAGAGTCAGCTATCAAAATCCCATCAAGCATTTCTGAAAAAATGCTTACTTTTTGGTTTTTATTTAATGTTCCACATCCAAATTTGTAATTTTTGAAAACTTGGCCTTCATATGGCTCGCGGACAACAAATTGATAATTCCTTGAATTCAAAGGCAAGGTCTTATTTGAGCACGACTTAGCCCATGCATAGCTTCCTGTTGGTGTTGTTATTAAAATACCACTGCTCTTCTGCCTTTCCTTTTTGCCATTTATTTTTATTACATATTTTGCAGCATGGTAGGATTTTCTTGCTCCTACAAAGAATTCATTCAATGCAAGAGCCTCAATCTTTTTGTTGTTTATGCAGGCTTCTAATCTAGGCAATTTCTTGATTTTAGTCTTGCCTTTAATTATTTTTCTTATTTTTTCTTTAAAATTTTTCTTATCAGCTTTCATAAAGAAGCCTTCTTTATTTTTAATGTCAGAATTTACACCCAAAATCAATTGTTTATCAACAAAATGAGCAGCCCTTAAAAAAGTGCCATCTCCTCCAAGCGCTATAATTAAATCTTTGTCTTTAAACTGTTTTTTTCTTAATTTATCCCTATTGGCAAGAGCGAAGCTAATTTTGTATTTATTTAATGTAATTTTAACTATAGCTAAAGTTGATTTTTGTTCTTTGTTTCTTGGGATTGTATAAACAATTAGGATGTTCGAAGGTTGCATAATCCCTATAAATTAACTATTGTTTAAATGCTTTATTGTTATTTAAATAGATAGTAATAAGATTTTTATATTAGTAATAAAAATATGCACATTGTTGGGGAAAATGTACGAGCCTGGAAATTATAGCATTGAACAATTGCACATTGCAAACGCTACTTTTCCTAAAGTGACCGCTGGCGTTTATAGAAGAGAACCGGAACATTTAGATAAAAGAACTGTTAGGGTAGGTGTTTATGGAAATGCATTTGATACCTACTCCCCAAAAAATGTCGGACTTGATCTCGAAAAAATAGCATGTAAAGCGCGAGTCATAGGAGAGTTGATTGCAAAAGAAGGATTAATATTTGTAAATGGCGCATGTCCCGGCATACCAAATATTGCGGCTGAAGGTGCAAGAACAAAAAATGGCATGGTGACTGGTTTTTCACCTTTGATGAATGAGCGTTCGCACTTAATGACCTACAATCTCGGCATAGAAAAAATACCCCATACTCTCATAGCATATCTTGGAAAACCAAAAGGCATTGTAGTTCAAGACGATATAAGGAGATTATTTATGACACGCGATTTAGTGAATATATTTTCTTCTGACGCTGTAATCGTTATTGGAGGATGCTACGGTACAAATCATGAAGTTGCAGTCGCAGCTGAGCTCGGTTTGCCAATCATGCTCTTGAAAGGCACAGGCGGAGTCGCTGACCATGCAAAGATATATTATGAATCAATAAGAAAACCAAATAGTTCAGCAGTATTTATACAAGAGGAAAATCCTGGAATACTTATAGAGAGAATGCTTGAAGAACTATTCAATAGAGGCACATCATCGAGGGATTTTAATCCTAGGAAAGATCCGCTTGACCAAGTTTTGAAAGGAATAGAAAAGCAACAAGTAGCTTAAGAGATTACTTCTTTTTCCATCTCCTTAATAATCTTAACTAAAGCCTCATTTACAGGGCACTTAACTCCGTATTTTTTCCCAAGCTTAACAACAGCCCCATTCAAGTAATCAATCTCTGTTTTTTTGCCTTTCATCAGGTCCTGCAGCATCGAGGAAATGTTTCTGGAATCTTTTAGCCCATCATTAATTTTTTTAACAAATTCTACATTGAATTTAATTCCATCTTTCTCAGCAACTTTCGAGCACTCTTCCACAATTAATTTTTTTAGCGGATTTAATTTTTCATCTGCAATATTCCTATTTTCAACTCTCAAAATGGTAGTTAGGGGATTAAGCACACAATTTAATATAAGCTTTTTCCACATGTCAAACTTTATATTTTCAGAAACAGAACCATTTAATCCACATTCAGAAAAATTTTTGGCCAAATTCTTGCTAATTGGACTTTTTTCGATTATTGTATAGCTGCGATTATTATATTGAACAATTCCCGCACTTAAAAAAGCTGCGCCTACATTTGTAATTGCCCTTAAAACCAGACATTTTTTGCCAACAATCTCCCTTACAATGTTTTCGCTATAAAGCCCATTCTGCAGGCATAAAATGATAGTATCTTTTTTGAGCAGGTTTTTGATACTGCTAATCGCATTTTTGCTATCATACACTTTTGTAGTTAATAAAATCAATGTGTCCTCTTTAATTTTCTCTATTTTTACTGCAGCCTTTAACCTATATTCCCTATTTTCCAGTCCGGTGACTTTTAATCCGTTTTTATTTATCTTATCAGCATGCTCTTTTTTTGCAATCAATAACGTATTGTTTAGCTTAGATAATTTTGCCCCATAAAAACTTCCAATTGCCCCAGCACCAAGAACAATAATCTTCATTTTAACAATCAATCATGAATTTCAATTAATTTATCAACAATCGCATCTCCCATTTCTGAAGTTGTGTTGTTTCCACCCAAATCCTGAGTCATAGTTTTGCCATTTTTTAGAACACGCCCTATAGCTTCTGTTACTAAATCGCCTGATTTTTGCTGACCAATATTTTCGAGCATTAAGGCGCCTGCCCATATTGTCGCGATTGGATTAACAATCCCTTGATTTTTTAATTTTGTTGCACTGCCATGTATCGGTTCGAACATGGAAATCCCTTCCGGGTTGATATTTCCTTGAACAGCAAACGCTAAACCGCCTTGTATCGCCGTTCCCAAATCACTGAGAATGTCACCAAACAGGTTAGGAGCAATAAGCATTTCATACTTCTCAGGCTGTCTAATTAGGTTGATAACTGCAGCATCAATAAGATCGAACTTATATTCCAAATTTGGGAATTCTCTTGCAATTTTATCAATGCTTTCACGCCAAAAATTGTAGGAATCAAGCATATTTGCCTTATCAACAAATACAATGTTCTTCTTGTTTTTCCTTTTTGCATATTCAAAGGCGTAATTTGCAAGTCTCTCACACCCCTTTCTGCTTAGAATGCCTATTTGATAAGCAATCTCGCTCCCTTTTGTTTCTATGCTCAATCCAAATTTTGTGTTTAACACGCCTTTATTCACTTCAATCTGATTTTTATTCTTTCCATTCTTAGCCCTTCCACTCGCCCCCACATAGAAATCTTCACTATTTTCTCTCACAATAACAAGGTCAATTTCGCCAGCAGCTTTATTCGCTAACGGGCTTTCGACATTTGGAAACAGCTTAACCGGCCTTAAGCCCGCAAACTGGTCAAAATAGTTCTTTATCATGCCTGAAATACTTTTTTCTGGAAGAGCTTTCATTTCTGAATTATTAAATGTGCCGCAGTAAATCGCAATGCAGGAATCTCTTATCTCGCCCAGAATTTTTTCTGTTAATAACTCTTTGGTTTCAAAGTAATGCTCTGCTCCAAAAGGATATTTAACCCACTCAATGTTGAATTTATCCAGCTCAGCCGCTTTGTCAACTACTTTCATCCCTTCTTTCACTAATTCAGGGCCTACTCCGTCGCCTGGAAAAACAGCAATCTTGTATTTCATTTAAGAAAACGCGATTACGGGAATCTGCCTAATTTAAATTATTTTTGTTTTATTCAGCACAAAGTTTATATAGAATTTTGATAATGGATATTTAAATGGATAAGAAATTATTGATGAGGACGGAGATAGAGGAGCATAAGAGATATCACAGGAGAATAATCTATATTGTGATAGTAATAATGATATTCTTGTTTGGTGGGGCAGCTTTTTATCACTCTTTTGAAAGATTGCGGTATATAGACGCCCTTTATCTTTCAGCGGCAACAATGACGACAGTAGGCTATGGGGATATAACACCCAAAACGGACTTGGGTAAATTATTTACAATATTTTACGTTTTCGCAGGAGTTGCTATAGCATTATATGGGCTATCAACCATCGCTACACACTTCGTGGAGGTCAGGGAAGAATTTTGGCTTGAAAAAATCGGAAAAATCAGAATAAGGCATCATACAGAAACTCTTTGGGAGAAAGTGAAAAAATTGATTAATTATGAAAAAACACAGATTGTTAATGAATACGAAAAACCCACTAAAATAAAGAAGTAGTTCATTCAATTAAAATGGCCGTTTTTCCTGGCAAAGATTTCTTTGCCTTTGTTTGTTTTGAGTTTTCAGCTACTATCACTCCAATTTTACACTTAAATAAGCCTTCAAAATCTGCCAATGCCCCATTCAAGGCATGAAACTCGATCTCTTGATTAAGGACTACTTGCGGAATTTTAGTCTCGTCCTTTAAGATCCATGGAAGCAGCTTATTTATTTCATTGCCGTATATTTTCAAATCACTGCCCAAAAATGCTTTCATTAACTTTGCACCATCTCTACTTTTTTTCATTTCGTCCTTCAATTTGTCAAAAAAAGAGTATTTCCATTTTTCCGCCACAAATACGGTTATTGTCTTTGGTTTTTCAATTTTTGCCAATCTCAATATTTCAATTATATCTTTTCTGGTATTATCGGCTAGCATAGCAATTGCTTCTGCCCTTTTATCAATTTTATTTTCATCAAAGCTTGGCCATTTCTGCAAAGAGGCAAATCCCTTCCCTTTTGTTAAATACCATATTTCCTCGCTTAAGTGCGGTGTAAAAGGCGACATCATAAAAGCCAAATTTTTAACTGCTTCACCAAAAACTTCTTTATTCTTGACCTTATATTTCTGCAAAACATCAACAAATTCCATTATTTTGCCTATTGCAAGGCTGAACTCAAAATTTTCAACATGTTCCGTTGCATTTTTAATTGTAAGATGCATCTTGCTCAATACATACTTATCAT
This sequence comes from Nanobdellota archaeon, assembly GCA_038046685.1. GTDB lineage: Archaea > Nanobdellota > Nanobdellia > Woesearchaeales > GW2011-AR4. The sequence goes on along the minus strand of JBBSVT010000109.1, from coordinate 10,783 downwards.
TTTCATTTAATTTGTGGTCGTCAATATGTTTATGTGAAATATTTTTTAGGTTATCATTAACTAAATTAAACACCCTATTCAGGAATCTAAATGAGCCATTAACTCCTTTATCGCTCCACTCAAGCTCCTTTTCTGGCAAGGCAGCAAACAAGATAAATAATCTTGCAGTGTCTGGTCCGTACTTATCACTTATTTCTGCAGGATCTACAACATTGCCAAGGCTCTTGCTCATTTTGGCGCCATCTTTAACAACCATTCCCTGTGTCAGAAGCCTGCTAAAAGGCTCGTCAAATGCCACTAAACCCAAATCCCGCAACGCTTTTGTGAAGAACCTTGCGTAAAGCAAATGCAGAATGGCATGCTCAATACCCCCAATATACTGATCGACAGGCATCCAGTATTCTGCAGACTCTTTGTCAAAGGGCCCTTTTTCATATCTTGGACTGCAAAACCTCAGGAAATACCACGAACTGTCGACAAAAGTGTCCATTGTGTCGGTTTCCCTTTTTGCTTTTCCATGGCATTTTGGGCATTTTGCTTCCATAAATTCCTTGTATGTTCCTAATGGATTTCCTTGTCCTGTGAACTTGCACTTCTCTGGCTTTGGCAGTTTAACCGGCAAATCATTATAAGGCACAGGCACGATTCCGCATTTATTGCAATAAATAACTGGGATTGGTGTGCCCCAATACCTCTGCCTAGAAATTAGCCAATCCTTTATTTTATAGTTGATAGCTCTTTTTCCAATCTTTTCCTTTTCCATCCATTCGGATATTTCTTCAATGACTTCTAAGTTATTCATCCCATCAAATTGGCCAGAATGAACAAGGATTCCTTCTTCAACATAAGCTCGTGTCATTTCGTCTGCCTTAAGCTCGAATTCCTTTGTGGTTATAACCACCTGGATAGGAAGGTTATACTTCTTTGCAAACTCAAAATCTCTTTGGTCATGAGCAGGTACAACCATAACCGCGCCAGTCCCATACTCCATTAAGGCATAGTCAGCAACATAAATTGGGCACTCATAACCATTAACCGGGTTGATGCCATACCTTCCCACGAAGACACCATGTTTTTCAGTATCTACAGCAGACCTTTCCATTCTGCTTCTTTTTTTAGTCTCTATTATGAAGTCTTTGACTCGCTTTTCATATTCAGTTCCTTCTACTAATTCTAAAACCATTGGATGCTCAACTGCAAAAACTAAGGCTGTTACACCAAAAATTGTATCGGGCCTTGTTGTGAAAGTTGGTATAACTTGTTTTGTTTCCTTCACCTTGAAAAAAATCTCCACGCCGTAGCTTTTCCCAATCCAGTTTCTTTGCATTATCTTGACTCTTTCAGGCCAATGGTCAAGTTTTTCGATGTCATTTAATAATTCCTCAGCATAATCTGTGATCTTGTAGAACCATTGCTCTAAGAAAGTTTCAGTCACATCATTTTGACAGCGCCAACACTTGCCATCTATAACCTGCTCATTTGCAAGTACGGTAGCACAGCTTTGGCACCAATTTACGGCCGCCTTTTTTTTGTAAGCCAATCCCTTCTCATAAAACTTCAGGAATACCCACTGATTCCATTTGTAATAATTTTCATCACAGGTAATTACTTCTTTAGTCCAATCGTACGAGAAACCCATTTCTTTCTGTTGTTGTCGTATAGTATCGATATTCGTAAACGTCCATTTATCTGGAGAAATTCCATGCTGAATTGCTGCATTTTCAGCAGGTAATCCAAATGCATCGTAGCCCATAGGATATAGAACATTATATCCCTGCATTCTTTTATAACGAGCAAGCGCATCGCCAATTGAGTAGTTTCGAAGATGGCCCATATGCAGACGGCTGGAGGGATACGGAAACATTTCTAAGGCAAAAAATTTTTTCTTTTTATCATCACTTTTTACCTCAAAGATTTTGTGCTTATCCCAGCGTTCCTGCCATTTTTCAGCAATCTTTTTAAGATCTAACATTTTAACAAGTTTTCAGCATTTCAATCAGTTTTTTATCTTTGACATTATTTGGGATTCTCATGGAATTAGCGAGCCTTTTTAAATTTTCTTTTCGAGAAACTCTTATTTGCATTCTGAATCTTTTTTTGCCTTTACTTGTAACATAATTTCCGATGTTTTTTAGGTCATAGTCAATACCTAATCTATTTAGTATGTGTAATTCATCTTCAATTATCTTGCATTTATTGAATTTAGTATCACAAGCTCTTCTCCAAATTATTTCTCTTCTGTGAGAATCCAAATAAAATTTAACATGCCCTTCATCACCTATTGTTTGCTCTAACCACCCATACATCAATTCTTTGTTGTTTAATACAAAAGACGGAATATTTGGATTCTTTTCGGCTTTTACACCTTTAAAATCTGTCAATAATAACACGACATCCCTCATTATAGATGGAAAAGCCAAATATTGATCTTTTTCTTTAACGAAATTACCAATTGTTTTATTATGACCGCCAAACACTGTTAAAGCATCATTTTTAACAGATTGCCTTGATTCTTCTTTGCTATTTGAATAGTACATTCCATCGCTTATCCAACCTTCATTGCAGATAGCTGCCAAAAATCTTGCTCCTTCTCTAGAATTAAAATTAAAAGACAACTTTGGATTTACTACTCCTTGGCTTCTAAAATCCCCAATCCATTTTATATTTCTTTCAATATTTGATAAGTTAAACTCCTCTTTATTAATTACATTTATTATTTTTAATAAAAAATCAATTCTTATTTTTATATTCTTCTCGTTTATATAATCAGAAATTGTAATTCTGGCAATTCCAGTCAATTTATTAGCGTTATATTTTGTTATTGTAACTTTCATAAATTCTCTCATTAATCTATCTTTAAATTTAGAATCCAAAATAACATGAATTTTATTGGGCAAATTCCAAAAATGGATAACGCCTTGTTCTGTTAATTTTTCATTAGTTTTATTGAATTCCATTTTAAATCACAATCTCTTTTGAGTTGAAACTATGTAAATGATTTGGGTTTAAATATTTCAGCCAAGCATGTCCAGTGCTTATTTTCAATATAGAAAATAAAATCATAATTTGATAGTTGAAACATTATTTAGGTGATTTTAAATGATGAATGAAGATAAATGGAAAAAGAAACAAGATTCTTGTCATTTAAGTTTCTGGTAGAATGCCCAACAGCTGAGAAACAATTATAAACCTTATAAATTATGATTCTTATTGGATGACAATTCCAAGAAAATTTAGTTGGAAAATTTTTGCTTTATCGGTATTATATATTCTATTAATTTTCCCACTATTTTGGTTTTCTAGCATGATAAAATCTAGATTTGGTTTTTTTGCAGGTATATTAGGTAATGTTTTAATTTTTTGGTATATAATCATCTCAATCTGGTTAATAGAAAAATATTATTCAAAAAATAATAAGAACAAAAGATATGCAAATTTGAACAAACCAGTTAAAAACGAACTTACAGTATATAAAAGAATAAAGTTTGCCTTTATAGTTGGAATAATCATTGCATTAGTTGATTTTGGATATTTTATTTTCTTGTTATTTAAATTTGACCAGACTAATTATTTTTTATTACTTGATATAGTGCTGATATTAATACTATCTTATGGCTTATTAAAAAGGAATAGATTATGCTCCACATTACTTTTTATCTATTTCACATTTTGGAAGATAGTCCAACTAATAACTTTTGGAGTTAACTTTCCAGGAATATTTATTTCTATTTTTTTAATATTTATCCTATTTGATGGAATGCGAGCAACATTCCAATACAATAAAAGTAAGAAATCTCAAAACTAACGTCTTTTTTCTTCCCATTTCTTCTGCCATTTTTTGGCTATTTCCCTAAAATCAGCTGTACGCTCGGCCATTTTGATAGAAGTTTATCATATCAATTTTTAAAGATTTTGAAAAAGTTTATATAGAAAATATTGAATGAAATCTAAAATGGTTGAACCAAGACAAAAGATTGAAAATTCTGAATTACATTGGTTTTGGGAGCTCACAACAAAAGGGTGGTTTTTCCCGGTGTTTTATGTATCATTGGTTTTATTCCTTTCTTTGGTACACGCCTACATAGATAAGGAATGGAGTTTATTTGTTTTTCTTCAATTTTTGTATCTAATGCCAAGTGGATTGGGAGTATTATTGAATTTATTGAATATTAATTTTAAAGAAGATACTTATTTCAAAGTCTTGTATGTTTGGCCTTTAATCTTCCATCTTATTACGCTTATTTCGATTATTGCTATTGTATATTTTAAACAAAAAAAGAGTATAATAATAAAATGGTTAATTATTACATTACTTTTACTTATGATATTATCTTTTGTTGGTTGTGTTGGACTTATGACGGGTTTTATCAGAGATTGAGCATATTTAATAAATTATAATGTGATTATTTTCAAAATCTCTTACTCTTCCTTAAATAATCCGCCAGTTTATCAGAAATAATCAATTTATTATCATCAACAACATATCTAAACGGCAAAGTTACACTTTCATTGTCATTTATTTCAATTTCAACTTCATCAACAAATTTGAAGTCATTCAATTTCTTGCCATTCAAAATCCCTTTTGCGACATAAACAGCAGCATCAGTTGGCATCTGCTTAGTGCCAAGATTTCTTGTTTCAAATCCAACTCTCGAATTTTTTAATTTTTGAATTAAAAAATTCGTCCTTTTCTTTGCAGGATTGTCTCCAAGAATGCCGCCAAAAACAAAATATTTAAATTTATCTTTTGTTCTTAATGTTTTTTTTGAATATTGCAATAAAATACAAATATTTTTTAATTTTAATTGAGCAACACTTTTTTCATGAATTTTTCCATATCCCTTCAATTTATTTTGTTCTTTTTTATTTTTAATGTTCGTAAAGATTAAATTTTGTTTTCCAACAATCTTTGAAATATGCTTGTATTCAATTAAGCACCATTCGTAAAGATAAGATTCTAAATGTTCTATAATAAATTTCATTCTTGCCCACTTTATTTTAAAATATTTGAAAAATAAAAAAGAATTATTTGAAATTTAAAACTTCTTAAATTGGGCAGCTATGTCTATCAAATCAACATGGCCCAAAAATACTGTCCTGCAGCAATATCTTCGCAGCCCTAGGTCGTCCAGTATTTTTTTTCTATCTTCACCTTTGCTGATCCTCTCATTATAAGATTCCCATAAATGTGCGATTGGCTTGCCACAGCTCCAGCAGCGAATTGGAATTATCATTTTTGACCTCCCTATCTATAGCTTTTTTGCACTTTCGCCCTTGCCTGCCCATGTCTATTGGGTTTTGCAGTTTCTTTCCTTCTTATGTCTGCAACTAGCAAGTTTCTGTCATAATCCAAAAATATTTCCTTTAATTTGTCGTTTTTAGTGAAATCAAGCAACGCTTTCGCAATTGCCAGCCTCGAGGCTTCAGCTTGGGAATTTATACCCCCTCCAACCACATTAACATTGATATCGACTTTATTTGCAACATCACCAGCCAATATCAACGGCTCTCTTACTTTCAGCCTTGATATTTTTGGGATCACATAATTAATTGGAACATGGTTTATTCTAACCAAGCCGCTGCCTGGTTTTAAGGTAGCTCTTGCAATGGCTCTCTTCCTTTTTCCTGTTGCCTGGATGTTCTTTACCATTTGCCTCCTACAGCCCTGCACAAATCTCTTATTTTTAAATAATCTGACGATTCCAGTTTCTCTGTGCTTGCATTTTCAACGGTTAAAACGTTTTGACCAATTAAATTTTCAGGAACACCTATATAGCACCTAACATTTTTAAAAGCATTTTTACCTCTTGACCTTTTAAATGGAAGCATTCCTCTTATCGTTCTTTTTACAAGCATGTCGGGCCTTCTATAAAAGAAAGGGCCTTTTCCAGGAGCTCTCCTATGCATTCTTCTTACATAATTGTCTAATATAGTCTTTTTTTTCCCGCTAATAACGCACTCCTCGCAGTTTATAACCTCAACCTTGTTGCCCAGCAAAACTTGCTTCGCGGCATAAGTGCTTAACCTTCCTAAAATTGTGTCTTTGGCGTCGATAATCATTTTTTATCCAATTATCCTAATCCCTTTCCCGCTGGGATTTTCTTTGCTTAACTGAATTAATGGAACAATCTTTGCGCCTACTTTTTCAATCTTTTCTCTTGCTCCATCTGAAAACTGAAATGCTGATATTGTAAGCTTATGCTCCAAATTTCCCGCTCCAAGAACTTTGCCCGGCACAATTACAATGTCATTTTCTTTTGTATATCTCGTGATGCTTGAAAGGTTAACTACCCTTCTTTGCCTTGTGGGCCTCTCTAAGTCACTCGCAACCCTTTTCCATAAATTGAGAGATTGTTGCCTGCTTCTCTTCTTCAACTCTTGGATTAAATTTTGCAATACGGGGTTTGATGGTCCTGTTCTTTTTGCCATTTTAATATAATTTTCCTCCAATCTCTACTTCTCTTTCTGGCTGGATTAACACACACTGGCGATTTGAATCAGGGACACCAAGAGTTAAAACTTCAGACACGGCTGGACCGATATTTCTTGGCGGAAAATTTACAACTCCTAAAACAAGTTTTCCCTTTAAATCTTCCTTTGAATAATTTTTTACTAACTGAGCGCAAGATTTTTTTATTCCTACTTCACTGCCAAAATCTATCTTTAATTTATATGCTGGCTTTTTTGCTTCTGAAAATTCTTCTACTTCAACTATTCTTCCGACCCTGACATCGATTTTGTTGAAATCTTCAATTGTTGCCATTGTTATTTTAAAATGCGGGAGAAGGGATTTGAACCCTCGCAACCACTAAGGTATACGGCCCTCAACCGTACTCATACGGCCTCCACTAATTGGATTTGACCAGGCTCTGACACTCCCGCACTGAGTATGTTAGCACTTTCTTTAAGCATCAAATATCTTTGCTCAATCATAGTGCGAGGTGGGCAGAATCCAAATTTCTTCCAAACTTGAAATTTAGTAATATGTTTTGGATTTTTTGAACTGATTACATTAAAATAATCAAGCACATTTGGACCATCAATTTGTAATCTGCTAACTTCTTTACAATTAAGCGCCATTGGTTTGTAATCTTTTAAAATTAAATTGTGAATACCCAAATTCTTCAATAAATGGCTTGACTCTTTTATCAAATTTTTAGATATACTTCCAATTGCTATTCTTATTTTTATGTAACCTTTTGCAGGATAATTGTAATCTTTTTTGCAGTAAACACTCCCATCTGTATCTATAAGTCCTCTCAAGAAACTTTTTGAGAAGTTTTCATTTAGAGTTATCCAATCTGGTATCTTTAATTCCCTTTTGATACCAACAGGAATTTTTAATTCTTGGAGCAAATTACAAATTTTAGCGCTCTCAATTGAGATACCATAAGATTTATCTTTTCCATTACATACTACTGGATTAATATTCAAACTAAAAATTTCATTGAAAAGCGGAATAATATACTTATCATAATGTTCTTTATCTTCAGTTATGTTGCCTCTTAATTGAAACCTTAACCTTCCTTTATCTCTGCCGGAATGCCTTCTAGTTAAACTTCCATCTCCAAAACTTAATCCTACAATTTCTGCTGTTTTCTCGTTTTTTATCGATTGCATTTTATAACCTCCACGACTTTTAAGTCGCAGAGTTAACTTTGATTTTTGAGCCATATGTTTTTAGGCTTATCGTAGCCGACCTTTGCGAGGCAAAGGGAAAAACACAATGAGCGAAAAAATTTCTCGTTACCCCCGCAAAACGAAGTTGAGCGGGTATCAAACGATAATGAATACAGCCGCATTATATATAAGGGGATTATTCTGCCTTCTTCAACTCTTCCACAAATTCGTCAAGCATTTCATCAAATATATCTATTGCCTTGTTTAAAATTTCCTTGCAGCTTAACTGGCCAAATGACTCAATATAAAAAATAAATTCTGTTTCGCTGGCAGTCAATTTTATGTTTTTGTCTATCTCTGAAAAATCAAGAGATAAATCGCACTCAAGCACCCTATCCTTGTTTATGACTAGTTTCCTGTCCTTTATTTCAAAAATATTATTATAATCGACCTCGATTATGGCTTCAGGATTTTTGACATCTCCTGTGATCTCTATGATTGGCCTGTATTTGTAGTAAGCATGGCATGGACTCCATTTCATGTGGTTTTTCCCTCTGCCTAATACTGCGGTTGCCTCGAGCTCAAGTGTTTGACCTTTTAGGAGTTTTACAATTGGCATATTGCCATAAACAGGTTTTACAGCCGGGTCCTTGCTTTTTATTTCAGAAGCATAGACTGTTCCAGTGCCCTTTGTTGCTCTAAGCACCATCTTTAACTGGCATCTATTGCATCCTTTTCCCTCGCACTTGCATTTGTCCGGCAAATTGTACGATTTCAAATCGGTTTTTAAAGGAGTTAATCCGAGCCTATGGGCAATCATCTCATCGTAAAGTATTGAGTTATTCTTTGAGAATTCAACATCTTCTATTGCCATGGTCGGGACTTCATCTATCATCAATCTTCTCAGGGTATTTGCGAAAACTGGATTAGAATCCATCAAAATAAAAGAAAGCTTGCCTTGCTCCTTGTTATTTTCTAAAACTCTTACTTCCATTTTTCCTCCAAGAATATTTAATTAATGTCATTCTTTATAAGACCAAAACTATCCTTCTTTATAAATCCAAGGTTCATAATCTAAACGACAAATTTCTTTTAATTCAGTTGCGATTTGCTTGAGTTGTGGATAGCAATCTGAAGCATTTCGAACGCCATTCAAAACAACGGCAATAAAATCTCCTTGATAATGATGATATATTTCTGTTCCAAACCCTACCCTAAATACAGTTTTTTTTCCGTATACTGGAACATCAAACGATCCCAATCTTCGGATACTTACTTTTGTATGTCCTATTATGTTTGTTTCATCATCTTCTACTCGTTCAGTTAGATTCAATGCAGATTTACGACCATTTGAGGTATCTTTGATTATAGCTCGTGAAAAGATTTCAGTTTCCTCACATCCAGCTCCAACAAGAAACCTTAAAACCGGGTGCAATCTTTCAACAGTTATTTGTGTCATTTTTGATTCATTAAACTCTTCTTCCTCTTCTTCCACCTTTCTTCCTGCAGCTATCATGCGGCAGTGGGGTGACTTCTTCTATAATGCCGATTTTCAACCCCATTCTTGACAAAGCCCTTATCGCAGCCTGTGCACCGGGCCCCGGGCTTGTAGGCCCATTATGACCGCCTGGAGCTTTAATCCTAACATGGATACCCGTAATTCCCTTGTCCATTGCGATTTCTGCTGCTTTTTTTGCAGCAATCATGGCTGCTGTTGGGGAGCCCTCCATTCTATCGCTTTTTACAACCATACCGCCTGAGCCAACAGCCAGTGTTTCTGTGCCAGTTACGTCAGTGATATGTATAATTGTATTGTTGTATGAAGCATAAATGTGTGCAATTCCCCATCTTTGTTGCCGTTGTTCCATTTTCACTTTGCAATTTTGTTTTGGTCTCTTGGTAATGCCATGCTTACTGGATCTACAATTCGAATTTTTGATTCCTCATCAATCGATACGAGATAAGATGGTGCGGTTATTTTTTTGCTTCCGACTGCTATATGTTCATGCGTAATTAATTGCCTAGCCTGCAACATTGTTCTTGCTATATTCTTTCTATGCACCTGCGTCTGCAGTCTCCTCTCTAGAATATCTCTTAGATTGAGGTTCAATACATCCTCAATCTTCGACTCTTTCCTTATTATTCCTAATAGGGTGAGTCTGCCTAATAGCTGCTTCTTTTCCAGCTCAGACTGCACACTTCTCTCTCCAATAATCATTTTTGCCCTATAAAGAAATTTTTTGAGTATAGAGTCCATCTTCCAAATCTCATATTTTCTTTTTAATCCATACTGATTCAATATAATTCTTTCTGAATCGATCCTGTCTTTCTGCCATGGATGGTCGGGCTTTGAAAATTTTTTCCTTTGTTTTTTTGGATCTCCCATCTTACACTCTTCCTGCCTTTGTTCCTTCTTTTCTTTTAACGCCCAATACTTTTCCTTTGTTTCTCCTAAAGTTTGATTTTGTTCTTTGCCCTCTTACTGGCAATCCAAGAGAATGCCTTATTCCTCTGTAAGACTTCATTTTTTTCATCATTTTAATGTCATTGTCCTGAGTGAAAGACAAACTTGAGCCAACCAAGTGCTTATCTATATTCTCTTCTGGATCCCTTTTCCTGTTAAAAAGCCATGGCGGAATCCCAAATTTTAATGGCAGTTTTATTATATCCTCAATTTTAGCAGCCTCTGTATCTGTTAAGTATCCTGTTTTTTTTGTCTTTTCAATACCTGCAACATTTAGAACTGCATTAGAAAGCATAAAGTTTATGCCCTTCACCTTTGTCAAGGCAAGGAAAATGCCTTTATTACCCTCTAAATCTGTGTTTGCTATTCTTACAAAATATTTTAATTCTTGTTTTGGTTGTTCAGCCACTTTGGTCCTCTTAATAATCTTAATTGTCAATCTGCCTTAGGCAAATACTGCAAGTGATTGCCAATTGGATGCAAATGAACTCAACCACTCACAACTTGTGATATCCAACTTGATACTCAAAAAGCCACGAGAAAAAAGGCATAGGCGTAAATTGTCTAATAACCCTAAAACGCTCTTATCGAACTCGGGCTCTATACGAAGTTTATGCTGTCTATTTAAAAAGGTTGCGCCTTTGACGAGTTTTTCGAATAATTCTTATCAAGGCTTTTAGCCTTAAGTATGTAAGAAGA
>JBBSVT010000108.1:0-6148 GCA_038046685.1 Nanobdellota archaeon | reverse complement strand
CGCCGTAATGCCACCATGTCTATTGACTGGTGGATAGGCGCTCAAATTATTTTACTAATTTTATAAACAGCACAATCACTAGCAAAATAAAAAACAGAGTTAGGATTATGCTAATCACAAGAATTGATAGCTTTATTTTCGCGCCATCTTTTAATGAGAAAATAATATTGGAAACCTTAATTGGCTGTTTCACTGCTTTTTTCGCTTCAGGCACATCTTCACCCTTAGTTATTAAGACTACCTCGCTTTCTTCCCTTGTTCTTGCGCAATCCTCAACCTTGACCTCAAAAGTTTTTGAATCACCTAGTTGGTTATCATCCGAATAAATATTTGCCACCAGCGGGAAAAGTCCATTTACAGTGTCTTCATCGATTTTTATTTGTGTCTTGCCTGAGAATAAACTATTTTCTGCATCTGCTTCTATGGATAAGTCTTTTTGCGAGTAGTCGATTCCAAGAGCCTCGCTTTTCACCTCTAACACAGCATTTTTTTCATCTTCTTCTCCTAAATTGATTATTTTGTAATCTAAGTTGAGATTTCTCCCGCAGGTTATTGTCCTTGGGCTTAATGCAAAATTTAGGAATTTTAGATTGTGCTTATCCTTTTTGATTTCAAGTTTTGTATGGAAATCAGCGCTGTGGGTATTCCCATTTTCATCCTCGCCATCAGCTTCTATAAGGATGTCGTATGTGCCCGAATTAACTTGCAATGGAGTCTTGAGCTTTAGTGTGACTGTTTTTTCAGATTGCGGCATTATGTCAAATGAACTTGAATCCTGCTCCAAATCTTCGCCACTCGCAATTCCTTCTAATGTCGCTTTCACCTGCACGTTTTGAATTTCGATGTTCTCCCCTCTTGAAAAGTTATTTTTTACTCTTATCTTGAATTCTATACTTGAACCCGGCTCCGAGTCTTTTCTTATTTTTTTGTCTAGTTCAACGCTAACGCTCTTTTTGCCTGAAATCTTCGCGTCTACATCTGAAATCGCAAGCCTATTAGGGCTTATTATTACTGCTCCGGGCCCTACAACAGTAAAAGTGAAAGACTGCTGTACAGAATCTGTTAAGTCGCTGGCGCTTATCGTGGCCGAGAATGAACCTATTGTACTTGGCAAGTACCTTATAAGGCCACTCGTACGGTCAATTGCCATTCCAGAAGGGCCTGAAATTAATGAGTATACTAATGGGTTGCCATCAGGATCAGACGCAATAACATTCCAAGTCGCCTCAATGCCAACCTGAATAGTTGACGGACCTGAAATTGCGTTTATGACTGGCGGCCTATTCAGACCTGCTGAAACCTCCAGAGAAAATGCCTTTGAAATTGAGGATAGTCCGTCTGTTACTGTTATAGTTATTGGAAAAATTCCTGCTGCTAATGGAGTCCCCGTCATTGTTGCGCTGCATGCGGCTGCTGGAGGCAATCCAAGACAATTTGGCCCGTTAAATATTAAACCCGGGGGCAAACTCCCGCTCAGGCTAAAGCTGTATCTCCCAGTACCCCCTGAGGGAGAAATAGTTGCTGAATAAGGAAAACCAATTCTTGCTGGAGGCAATGATGGCAAGGGAATTGCAAGTCCTGCTCCTGGTCCAGCTCCTACTGGAATTAGTGCGCACAATGAGCTTGTTGTTGCGCCTCTTGAATCAGTAGCAATTATGATTGAGTTAAAGCTTCCAGAAGTTGAATAGATGTGTGACGCAGAGTTTAAAGAGCCTGTCGAGCTCGAGCCATCACCCCAATTAAGGATTACAGTCAAAGCATCACCGTCGGGGTCAGAAACCAAGTAATTCAAGACAGCAGTTGCTCCCACCGTTAAAACTGGAGTTGCCAGGGCGCAAGCTGTTATATGAGGGGCTCTGTTTGCTGGTCTAGTAATAGTCAATGTTGAATCGCTTCTATCGCTTATTGTTGTCGATGCGTCGATGGTTGCGCTTACCTCAAGTTGATAAGTGCCCGAGGGAACAGAATCAAGTACTGTTATCTGCTCAAAACCATCATTTTCTGAATTCAAAACAAGCGGCAGCGAAGAGCCTCCAGAACCAATTAGCCTTAGATTCACTCTTTGGGTTACTGGGACATTTGTGCTTGTCCATAAAATTGTTTGTGTTGAGCCAACATTCCATGTTTCTCCGCCATTTGGAGAGACAACTCTAATCGACCTAGTATCGGGTGGTAGTGCAGTCGTTGTGGACTGAACATTAAAGCAGTCAGTATTTGACCTGTTGCCTGCAACAAGAGCATATGCACACCATCTTCCCGGAATCTCTGCTCTCGAAATCACACGCCTGTCTACAAAAACACCATTGGCATCAGTTCTTCCAGGCGTGTAAAAGTCACACCTTTCGACGGAATTAGGATCACTGCATCTTATGCTAACATCAGCGTTTGCTGCAGCATTTGAAACCATTGATACAACAGTCTCGTCCAATCGTATTGTATCCGTTAAGACGTTGAAAAAAGGTGTAGGTCCTGCGCTTGGGGCAAACGGCACCGTGAATGTAGTGATACCATTAAAATAGCCACATCCTGGCACAATCGGATCAACCCAAAATCTGTATGTTATACCTTGATCAATAGGAATATTTGTTATTGAAGTTGAAGTTATCCCATTTTCGCAATAGTAATGAGGACTGTTAGAGCATGTTTCGAATCTTGGATCATCATATCTGCTCGATGTTCCGTCATCCAAGCGGACATTATATGAAACGGCATTTGGAACACTCTGCCAGCTCAATGTAACTTTATTCCCAGGCTGAATACTCGCGGAAGGTGGGGAAATTGAACAGGAAGGAGAGCTAGCTGGACTCCCAATTTTAAAGAACAGTTCTGTTGAAGAAGAAAGTTCTATAGAATTTTGCGGATTCTCAATAACAACAAAAACTGAATGTACAACACCTGGTTCAATAGAACCTAAACCAAGTCGAAAGTTAAACTCTTGGCCAATCTGGGTGTAACCGATTATTTGACCCCATAAAACCTCATTCCAAAATGCGCTCGGCATGCAAGGCCTCTTTGACAAGTATACCTTAATTGGTAAGTTATTTCTAGGCTGAGTCAGTCTTCTAACTATAATAACAGGTTCTGTACCTGCCTGTATTACGACAGGGCTACTAGGGTCGTTGCTGTATATAATTGAGCCACCTGATATTGCAATATCTTGCTCGCCAAGCAATGGACCTCTATTAACCGGACTAAATCTGTTTGCACTTTGCCTAACAGGTGGAATTTGTGTAGTCGGACCGCTTGCACATGAGGTAAAACCTTGGGCATAAATTATTGGTGGCAGAACTCCAATTAGGTGAATAATGGTAAACAAGGCTAACAAAAATAATTTTTTGCTTTGCATAAACATCCCAACCACAAGCAAAAATACCCAAGGCTTTATAAGTTTTTCGGTTTTGTTACTATTTACAGATAGTTATTTATTATATAGGCTTGAAGAGCAATAATTGAAGACAGATAGTCTCATTGAGAATCATTAAATCCGATTAAATCTAGCAAACAAAAGAATTCCGCTGATCAAAAAGAATGAGGTAAATGCTAAAGTGCTTATTAAAAGCAGTTTAACGCTGCTGCCAATATCCTTAATCTTTATTTGGATGGGATAATCTTCAATAATTGAGTTCCGCACAGCTAAGGTATCCTTTTTTTGTTGATCTCCAGCCGCAAGTAAAACGATGCCTTGCTCTTTTGACCTTTGCAAGCATTCTGTGACCTTCAACTCCGCTTTTTGAGAATCTTGCAATATGCCGTCGCTGCTATAAATATTTGCAGTTATTTCATAATTACCATGCTCAATGTCGTTTTTCAATTTTAGCCTAGATTTTTTTGAGACAACTTTATTCCCGCCCTCAGAATCAATCAAAATGCCTTTCTCTGCAAAATCGAGCCCCAAATCACTATTTCTTATTGCCAAAAGGGCGTTTGCCTCATGTTCCTGGCCGACATTAATGATTTTATACTTCGCGTTTACCTCTCGAACACAATTTACTGCAGAAGGGCTTAGTGCAAAACTTTGAAATCTTAAGTCGTGTCTTTCTTTCTCGACATCAATTTCAGTGTCAAATTTGGCATTATGCTCCACTCCGTTCTCATCTTCTCCCTCAGCTTCTATTGCAACATCAAAGGTATCCTCATCAGCCTCAAAAGGAATCAGGAATCTGAGCGCGACAGACTTATCATCCTGTGCATCAAGATCAAACTTTCTTGACTCTTCCTCAAGATCATCCCCATCGTCGACGCCTTCTATTAGTGCTTTAACCACAATGTCGCCAATCTCCAAATCGGCACTTTTGGAAAAGGCGTTTTTCACTTTAATTTTGAGTTCTAGCCTGCTGCCTGGCCAGGCATCTTTTCTTATCTTTCCCTTGTTGACTAAATTGCTGCTTTTTTTACCGTCAACTTTGGCATCGACATTTAAAATTCTTAGTCCGGTTTCTTCGCTTATAGTAAGATTAAAGGATTGGGATGCATTGTCCACAAAATCTGTTACGCTGACATTAATTGCAAATAGTCCGCTTTTTGATGGCACGAAACTTATTAATCCGGTAGAGCTGGCTATCGACACTCCGCTTGTGTTTGCTGATAAAGAAAAAACCAACTCGTCATCGTCAGGGTCGAGAGCTTCCGCATCATAAAAGTACCTTTGGTTTACTTCACCCAAAGTTTCAGGAGAGGATGAAATACTTGGAGGGGTGTTTCCAATTCCATTAACAGTTATATTGGCAATTTTTGAATCTGCCAAAAAACCATCGCTTACTGTAAAATTTATTATGTTGTCCCCTATATCCCTATTTGTAGGCTTCCATGACGCTGCTGCCAATGAATCGCTAATTTTTATCAACGATATTCCGGAATGGTTTACTGAAAATTTTGTTGTGTCATTATCAAAATCGACAGCACTTATATTTAAGCTTAAATTTGAATTTTTAGAGACTGTTTTTTTGGGTATAGGCTCTAAAACTGGGCCCCTGTTCAGATTTGTGATTCTTAAATTCCATATCATTGAAACCTGATTTGATGCAGAATCCATAATAGTAACATTTAATGTCCTAACTCCGCTTTCATTAAAATCAGGAGAGTAGGCGAATGCCAAAGGATTAGTGCTTATCAGGCTTTTGTTTATATACCAAAAATAATTCAATAAAGAGTCATCAGGGTCCGAGGCATTAACATTAAATACCTGAGTTGAGTTTTCTGGTATAAGAATGCTTAATTCAGCAGGCGAAAAACCTGCTATGGAGGGGCTGTTACTTACCGTGATATTAAGCAGGATGGATGAGCCTGACTGCCCATAGCTGTCGTTAAAGAAAACTGTTAGATTATATCGCTTCTGTTCGTATGGAGTTGTGTTTAAGCGGAGCCACCATAAATCACCGTCTTTGCTCATAGTAAAATTTGTCATGTTGAAATTTACAATAGTAGAATTAACCTGAGTCGTATCGTCTGTCACGTTTACAGTCAGGTTAACTAATCCGCCAATCTGCGAATTGTTTCTTGCAACATTAAACCATTTATTAAGAACAGGAGCTTGATTGTCATTTCTTGCTCCTGGGGTTAAAGTTGAAAGGTTAAGCAAACTAGGCTTTCCATCGGGATATCTTCCAATGGAAATATTTTCACCAGGGTTGGCATATTTTAAAACTGAACTAACAAGAGTCCCTGATGAATTATACAGGAAAATACTGTCACCGCCGTCATTTAGGTTTAGCAATGGCACCGCTGTTCCGTACTCTATTACTATATACTTCCCTTCTTTGTATGTTTGATTGAATACTGCCTCTTTTCGGGCTAAAACAACAAACTGGTTTGAAGCAATTGCTGCATTGCCTATTGTAAAATTTTTATTGGCAGCTTCTTCTGAAATATTAAAATCTGACAAATTAACGGATGAAGTTCCATTATTAAACAATTCGATCCACTCATGGTCTGTATTGATGCTGTTTGGCAAGAATTCGTTAATCAAAATTTCAGCGAAAGAATTTGTTGAGAGCAGAATTAGGAAAAGTGCTTCGCATAATGCTGCAATCACTATTTTTTTCAAAAATACAACCCCTTCCGAAAGAAAATTAAAATAAATATATAAAGGTTATTATTCCTAAACTTTTGCACTTTACTCATAAAAAGAGGCGTAAGGTATATTAACACA
>JBBSVT010000107.1:19456-47910 GCA_038046685.1 Nanobdellota archaeon | reverse complement strand
GGGATAAGTTTAGGGGGCTAGCAAAAGCAAGGGTGTAGAATCTGCACAACTCCAGCTAAATAGAAAGTTTTATAAATAGATTTTTCCCTGGGATTGGGCATGGGAGTCATTGCTTCTATTCCAGAGTTCAGGGTGAAGTACAGCGATGTTTTTTCTTTAAGAAACCTGTATATAATGCTTCATGAAATGCTGCTTGAGGAGGGCTGGCGCGGATTGGAGGGAGAACGAGATCACGAGGATATAGAAACGCTCTACTCTGAAAATATTTATCAGCGCGGAATCCACCGAGGAGGCAAGGAGCTCTGGTTTTGGTGGCGCACGGAAAAATTTTCCGAGGGAAAGTACAGCGGTTATTTATTAAATAAACTTGATATAGACACCCATATAGTTTATCTTCAAAACGTTGAAGTTGTACATCAAGGCAAAAAAATGACTGCGCAAAAAGGTGAAATAGAAATGTTTTTCAGAGCCAGAATAGAATCCGATTACAAGGGCGAATGGGATGAGCATAAATTCCTTAGGTACATCAAGCCAATTTATGAAAAGAGGATAATCCATAACGAAATAGAAAAGCGGGAAAAGGAGCTTTGGAGAGACGCCTACAGGATTCAAGGAAAGATTAAGCAGTTTTTGCAGCTAAGAACTTTTATACCAGTGCCAGAGCCGTTCTTTGCCAGGCAGTTTGGGTATGAGGAATGAAATTATATTCTTTAATTTTATCAATTTTTGATTCAAAACATATTTAAATAAACTTTTAATCCAGAGTTCCTTATGCCTCCGTAGCATAGTAGCTATTGCGGCAGGTAATTTAGCCGAAACTTGTAGCTATTTGCAAGCCATCTGCAGGTTCAATAACCGGATTTAGGTCGGGGGTGCAATTCCCCTCGGAGGCTTATCAGATCAAATGCTTTGGGATATATTTAAAAATTTGTGTATACTTTTTGTCTATGTAAGCAAGATTTGAAACTAACCAATCTTAATTTTGGTTATCGCCCTTGTGACTATTATGAAACTTTGGACAAAAGCCAAAAAATTCGCCATTTGTTGGACCGTTTGTTCATGATATAGATAAGGCAAACAGATTGTTGGCAACCCATTATTAGACACTAAGTTTCTAACACAAGATTTAAAAAACTAATGATAATCTCAGCTCAAGATAGCCTCATAATCTATTTATAATCAAAATGCCAAACAACGAAATAGAAAAGCAATACAATGAACTAAGGAAAAGACTTAATCTTCCTGATTTTAAAGAAATAGATTTTGAGCTTGAGATAAGCGATTTGGAGGAAACTAACTTTTTGCTCAGGGCAACAACCAGAAGAATCGCTGAAAAACTGGATTTTTACGCAACAATGCTTGAAGAAGTTATGCAGCCGGACACATCGAACCTTTACGCAATGCATGAGACAAGGTTTCTTGACGAAAATGAGAAAAAGCAGATGTATGACTTATACTGCAAGCTGATGGATTTTAACAGGCAGTCCATAGAAGTTTCTTTGGTGCGCAGTGAACAGGATGAAGCGGATTTTATAAATAATTTTTCTAATGAATGGAAAGAGTTGAAGAAAGATTTGCTTAAATTTGTGAAGAAGATGAAAGCTTCTTGGAAAATAGAAACTGATATTAAAGAGGATCTGGCTTACCTAGGTTAAAATGCAACTAATCATATTCGGACCGCCCGGCGTGGGAAAAGGCACACTGTCAGATATGATAACTAATAAATTTAAAATTCCCCATGTTTCAACAGGAGATATCTTTAGAAATGAAATAAAGGGCGGAAACAGCGAGCTTATTCAGTATGTGGAGAAGGGGCTGTTGGTTCCTGATTTGGTTGTTAACAAGGTAGTTGAAAAGGCGCTGAAACAGGAAAATTTCATAAATGGTTTTATACTTGACGGGTATCCCCGCACAATAGACCAGGCAGAATTTCTCGAGAATGTGCTGTGGAAAATAAAGAAAAAAATAGATTTTGTCCTGAACTTAACAGCACCTGAAGAAGCTGTTATCGGGAGATTAACCGCCAGGAGAAACTGCGGCAAATGCCATGCCGTATACAATCTTATTACAATGAAGCCAAAAAAGAAAGATATTTGTGATAAATGCGGCAATCCTTTAATTCAGAGGAAAGATGATGAACCTGAGACAGTGAGAAAAAGGATAGAAGTTTACTTTCAGGAAACATCTCCGTTAATTGATTATTACAAGAAGAAAAAATTATTGGTGGACATTGATGCTTTGCCGAGGCCAAAGGGAATTTTTAATTCTGTTGTTAAAATTATTGAAAGAGAAATTCCATAGCAGCAGTAGCATAACGTATTTTTTTTAGCAAAAATTGATTTTGGCATCTCGTCTATCCTAAATAATGAAAAATAGTAAAGAACTGAAAACGACAATATTACTATAGTTATCTATAGCATTAAATACCAAGAATTTTTATTCATTCTAATTTTTCACTTCCCAATCAGCTTTATCACATCAATCATCCTTTCGCTGAAGCCCCATTCGTTGTCATACCATGCAACTACCTTGACGAAATTGCCGCCAATCACATTAGTTAGTTCAGAATCAAATATTGAGGAATTTGGATCAGTAATTATGTCAACAGAAACAATCGGCTCTTTTGTGAATTCAAGTATGCCTTTTAGTTTGCTTGCGGCGTTTTCAAAAACTTTGTTTATCTCGTCTTTTGTTGCGCTCTTTTCAATCTCACAGACAAAATCTGTAACAGAACCAGAGGCAATCGGCACTCTGAATGCCAAGCCATCAAGTTTTCCTTTAAGTTCTGGAATAACTTCAGCAACTGCTTTCGCAGCCCCAGTCGTCGTTGGTATAATGGATTGAGTTGCATTCCTCGCTCTTCTTAGATCCTTGTGAGGTGCATCAACTAATTTTTGGTCAGCAGTGTAAGCGTGAATGGTTGTCATAAACCCCCTTTTGACTCCAAAATTGTCATGAAGAATTTTTACAACCGGGGCTAAGCAATTTGTTGTACATGAAGCATTAGAGATTATATGGTGCTTTTTTTTGTTGTACATTTTCTCATTAACGCCCATTACAATCGAGATGTCAGGATTCTTGGCTGGAGCGCTTATAAGAACTTTTTTGGCGCCTGCATTGAGGTGATGCTGCGCGCCCTCTCTATCAGTAAATTTGCCGGTGCTTTCAACTACAACATCAACATTCAATTCTTTCCATGGCAATTTTAGAGGGTCCAAAACAGACAAAACTTTTATTGTTTTTCCATCGATAATCAAAGAATCATTTGTATAATCAACAGTTCCGTTATATTTTTTGTGAACAGAATCATACTTGAAAAGATGCGCTAATGTTTTAGCGTCTGTTATATCATTAACCACAACCCAATTTATGTTTTTGTCTTTTATTCCTGCTCTTAGAACTAATCTGCCTATTCTGCCAAATCCGTTGATTGCCACATTAATCATTCAAATCACCTTTGCATACTATGAATAAAGTTAAATTCTAGGTTATATAAAAACATTATCATCCATATGGTTCTGTAGAAAATTTAAGTAATTATTAATCCTCAAGTTATAGCGATTATATTATTTCTTCAGTGCCCTCAGCATCCCTTTCAAACTTTTAGTATTAATAACATGCTCCTTTGTTGCCCATCCCCTTCTTGCTGTTCCTATTCCCAACTTAATGAAATGCAATTGGTCCGTGTTGTGAGCATCTGTGCTAATAACCAACTTAACACCTGCTTTAATTGCCGCTTTTACATGCACATCCCTTAAATCCATTCTTTCTGGATAAGAGTTAATCTCCATAACTGTGCCCGTTCTTTTGGCAGCATCGAACACAGACCCTAAATCAATCTCATAGGATTCGCGCTTTGATATTAATCTTCCAGTCGGGTGCGCAATAATGTCAACATTTGTATTTTCCATAGCTTTAACCATCCTTTTTGTTATTTTCTCTTTCGAATTTTTGAATCCGGAATGAATTGATGCAACCACAATATCAAGCTCTTTCAGCACCTTATCAGGCATATCCAAAGAGCCATCATCAGTTATATTCACCTCAACACCATGCAGTATTGAAATTCCATTTAGCTTTTTATCTATTTTCTTTACCTCTTTTCTTTGCTCTGCAATTCTTTTTTCATCCAATGCATTGGCTATTGCCAGTTTGCCAGTGTGGTCAGTAATGCAAATATACTCATGCCCAAGATTCTTAGCTGCTAAGGCCATTTCTTCAATTGTATTGCTGCCATCACTCCATTTGGTGTGCATCTGCAAATCGCCCTTGATGTCATTATAACCAATCAATTTTGGCAGCATATGATGCTGCGCCAATTCAATCTCGCCTTCCTCCTCTCTCATTTCTGGCTCAATGTAATCTAAGCCAAGCTTTTTGTAAACCTCTTCTTCTGTTCTGCCAGCAACCCTTTTGTATGTTTTGTTGGAAAATAACCCATACTCGCTTAACTTAAGCCCTTTTTCTATTGCAATTCTCCTTAGGTTTATGTTGTGCTCCTTGCTCCCTGTAAAATACAAAAGTGCAGCTCCAAAAATTTCATCTTCAACAACCCTTAAATCAACCTGAATGCCTTCTTTCAATCTCACAGACGATTTAGTATCGCCTTTTGCAAGAACATCTGCTACACTTGGCATTCTTACGAAGAAGTCTATAATCTTGCCAGGATCTTTTGACGTAGCAAGTACATCAATGTCTCCAATTGTTTCTTTCATTCTGCGAGTGGAACCGCCAATGCTAACCCTTTGAATTTCCTTCACGGATTTAAGCATTTCAACAACTTCCTCTGCACTTCTCAAAGCAAACCCCAAAGGAACTCTTTTGCCTGATTTTCTTGCAAACTCTATACTTTTCAAGATGTTTTGCTCAACTATTGGGCCAAGTCCTTTTATTTTTTGTATTTTTCCAAGCTTGGCTGCATTTTCAAGATTAGCGACATTTTTCACCTTTAATTCATTGTAAAGCTTTAATATTGTTTTAGGGCCAATTCCTTCAATTGCGCCAAGCTGCTCCATGTCAACAGGAGTTTTTTTCCTCAATTCCTCAAGATATTTGGATTTTCCATTGTTTAAAAAATCATCAATTTTCTTTGCAATTCCTTCTCCAATGCCTGGCAGCTCCGTTAGTCTTTTTTCTTTCCAGACTTGCTCGACATCTTCAGAAAGCCCCCCTATCACTAATGCGGCTTTTCTATAGGCTCTGACTTTAAATGGCTCATTGACAAACTCCAGATAGTCAGCTATTGTGCTAAGCAATTCAGAAACTTCCAGGTTTTTCATAAAACGATTAAAATGAAGATATGTTTATATACTTTGTTTTTATTTGGATTAATTTCAATATGAAAAAGCTTTACAGCATAATAGTTTTTGTATTTATTTTATTTTTTCTTACAGGCTGTAACTCTGGCAAAACCAAAAAGAATGACAGTAAATCTACTGCTGAGAGTATACACATCAATGAAATGGATAGAGACTGCAGCTTTGATTCTGATTGCGTATACATCTCAACCCATTGCGGAGATTGCGAAGGAGATGTAGTAAATAAAGTACGCGAAAAAAGACTAAACTTATTTGCAGTGTATATATGCAGGAATTATAAGGGACCGGAATGCGACTTGGACTATAGACCCGTATACGATATTAAATGTGTTAATCAAGAGTGCAGATTAGTGCCTAAGACTTAGGATAAAAGCCTAATAAATTATTCAAACTAACGGTTT
Source organism: Nanobdellota archaeon (assembly GCA_038046685.1). Taxonomy (GTDB): domain Archaea; phylum Nanobdellota; class Nanobdellia; order Woesearchaeales; family GW2011-AR4. The sequence continues at coordinate 42,191 of JBBSVT010000107.1, read as the reverse complement.
TAAACCTTTTTGTGTATGAACTGATTAGCTTTTCTCAGCAAATCTTTGGAAGTGTTATAAGTTAATTTCTTAGCTCCATGCTCATAACTTACCCAGGCATAGCCGATATGCTCAAAGGAAAGCTTTACATCTGCAGTTCTGGTTTGAGCTAAGAAAAAAATGACTTCCTTGTAAACTGTTTCTTCGCCTTTTTTGTAAAAATATTTAATAGTTTCCTTAAAATCATCAATAAACTCAATATCCTCAATTCCAGCCTCTTCTTTTATCTCACGAGCAGCAGTTTGCTCCTCTTTTTCATTTTTCTCTTGATTGCCTTTTGGAAAATCCCAATGGCCTGCGGGGTAATGAAGAAGAAGATATTTAATGCCTTCCTTATATCTTCTGAAAACAACAGCGCCGCAGCTTTTTTCCTTGTCCATCTTTTATAGATACAATGAATATGCGCAAAAATCACCTATTTTGGATATCCCTAAACCCCAACCATTGCTTCTGTCAATCCTTTTCTGTCCCTAATCTGCTTTATAATCTTTCCCTGCAATTCTTCAGGCAGTTTCTCGAATAACTGGTCAACAACTGATGAGGAGCCTCTTCCCCCAGTCGCGCTTCTCAAGTCAGAGCTCCAGCCAAACATTTCTGCAACTGGCATCTTCGCTTTTACCGTGATTGTATTCCCTTCCTGCACAACATCAAGCAGCTGCCCCCTTTTGTTGCTAATCAGCTTTGACAAATCACCGAGATAATCAGCAGGTGCCTCTATCTGCAAAATTTGCAAAGGCTCCAGGATCAATGGATTCGAGTGCATCATTGCCCCTCTTATGCCATCCCTTACAGCGGGATAAACCTGAGCAGGGCCTCTGTGAATTGCATCCTCATGAAGCTTCATGTCGGTCAATAAAACTTTCACTTTGGTGCATGGCTCTTTTGCAATAGGTCCTGCGCCCATGACATCCTCAAACATATCGGATACCATTTCAAATACTTCTCCAAGATGAACCTGGCCTCTTGTCATGTCCATCAAAATATTGCCTTTGAAAATATCCTTAACCTTAATTGCCTCTTTTGAATCCATCCCGGCTTCGACAAACGCATCTCTAAGCTCCAGCTCTTTCTTCTTGACTCTCATTTCAGGTATTTTTCCCGCTTTAATAGATTTGTAAATAGAATCCTCCAGCGGCTCAGCAACAAAAAAGAAATGATTGTGCTTGTTTGGAGTTTTTCCCATCACCTCAGGCGATTTTTTGGTGATGCATTCCCTAAAAACAACAATAGGCTGGGAGGTCTGCACATCGACAAATTTTTCCGTTCTTATTCGGTTTTCTATAACTTCTAAATGGAGCTCGCCCATGCCATGCATTAAGTGCTCGCCTGTTTCCTCATTGATTTCAATCTTGACAGTAGGGTCTTCTTTGCCGACCATTCTCAGAACCTCAATAAGTTTTGGCAAATCGCTTGGTCTTTTCGCTTCAATTGCCTTAGTCACAACGGGCTCAAATATATGCTTTATTTGCTCAAATGGCTCTGTTTGGTGCTCAGTTACTGTTTCACCAACATAAGACTTAATACCGGCAACCCCAATTATGTTTCCTGAAGGAACATTGTCAACAATCTCCCTCTTTGCCCCGTTATAAATAAAAACTTGCTGAACACGGGAATTCTGCTTCATCCTATTAAGATAAACATCTTTGCCTTTTTTAACCGTTCCGGAAAACAGCCTTCCAGCTGAAATTTCTCCCGCTTGGGGATCAATTACAATCTTTGTGATTACAAAAAATATTCCAGCGCTTGGATCGCAACTTACCAATCCTTTTCCTTCTGCGCTTTCGATTTCGCCCTGCCAAATCTTTGGAATTCTATATGGCTGGGCTACTAACGGATTAGGCAAATGCCTCACAACCATATCCAACACAACTTCATGCAAAGGTGCTTTTTCTGACAACTCCGGGTATTTGCCTTCTTGGGTGTAGGCTTCTATGACATCCTTAAACGAAATTCCTTTCTTTTGCATAGAGGCAACTGACAATGCCCACTTATGGAATGCAGAGCCAAAGCAAACAGAGCCATCTTGGACATTAACCTGCCATTTTTCACCATAGCCCTTTGGTGCGATGTCCATAATCAGCCTATTTACATTCGTAATTATTTTCACAAATCTTTCTTGCATTTTTTCAGGAGTCAATTGCAATTCCTTAATCAGCCTGTCCACTTTGTTAATGAACAATACAGGCTTAACTAACTCTCTTAATGCTTGCCTAAGCACAGTTTCAGTTTGTGGCATTATCCCTTCAACACAATCAACAAGAACAATAGCACCGTCAGCAGCTCGCATGGCTCTGGTCACCTCGCCTCCAAAATCGACATGGCCAGGAGTGTCAAGAAGATTAATCAAGTACTCATTGCCTTCGTAATTGTGAACCATAGAAACAGCTGCTGTGTCAATTGTTATGCCTCTTTCTCGCTCATCCTCATGGAAATCAAGCTTTAGTGCTTTTCCAGCATCTTCCTTTGACATCATTCCAGCGCCTGCAAGGAGATTGTCGCTGAATGTTGTCTTCCCGTGGTCAATATGGGCGCAGATTGCGATATTCCTTATATAATCCGGCTTCTGCATAATGTGCATAACCCTATCAACCATTTTTTCTGACATTTTAATAAGCCTCAGTTAGATTTCTTATGATAAATTAATTAAAAAGAATTTTAAGGATATTTTTAAATGTTTAGCTTTTAAGGCTTATCAGCAAGCTGGCGTGCAAAAGCCGCTAAGATACCATAAATCTAAGCACTGGAAATTTTAGAAATTATTCATGCTTAAGCAATGCGTTCTGACTATTCGTTATAAATTGGATAGTTTGATTCAATAAGCTGAATTAGGGGGTAAGTCTTAATTACAAATGGAAGAATCCATTAATTCAAAAACATTATTTACCTATCTTCTTTTTATGTGTAAATCTTCTCTTATGTGCAAGCTTGTACCCCACAAATCCAGATGCAGCAAGCGCAATTACTAGAACTCCAATTAAAACTTCCTTCTGAGCCTTGGGGTTAGCTACAACTTTTGTTACGGCGCCAGAAACAGCGCTTAAGCCTGTTTTCTTTGGCTCTTGGGGTTTTGCTGTCAAATTAATTTGCTCAGGTTTAGACGCTGCTTGTTGTTCTTTCTTACTTTCTCCTGTTGTTGCTGAAGAAGCTGTAATTGGGATTTCTGCTTTAACTTCACAAGCCTGAGTTGTTATTGGCGCTTTGGTTGCTTCTGGGCACGGAGTATCTTGGATATGCTGAGATACTTTTACAAAACTGCATTCTTTTGCCTGGAATCCGTTAATACAAGCTGTCCATTCTCCACATTGCCAATCTTGGTTGCAGACAAAGAATGCTCCACCTCCACCGCCGCCTCCACCTCCTCCACCGCCACCACCGCCTCCGCCACCGCCAGATGGTCTACCATTATCTGATGGCCTTGTGAAAGATATTTGTTGGATTCCAGAATGGCTTAGCCCACTAATTTTATAAACAGTTCCCTCTAATATACAAGTATAACCACTTGTTGAAATCCCGTCGCACGCTAGCTTAATCTCGTTAGAGACGCTACAACCAAGTGTCATTTCAGTAATTGAGCTTATTTCTGCATCCATAACACAAACTGAATTATAACTTGTGTTTGTTCTATTCAAGTAAATGGCTTTTTTCTTGCCTTGAGAGGTTAGGTTTATTCCCTTGACAACTATAGTCTCGGCTCCGTTGAAAAATGTTTTGTTTATTTTAATATCAACAAAGCTAAATTTTGACGTATTTGAAAATTCAAAATCAAATTCTAATATGGTATTGTTCTCTTCTGTAAAATTAATCTTATTTAAACCGGTAAGTGGGTTACTAGAATTAAAAATAGTATTATTGATTCGTAAATTTAGGTCTTGTATCGTTGTTATAATATCACTTATATTTCCAATAATAGTGTCATTTGCTCCGCTTACTTTATCGAGTACTGTAATCACAACTTCTTGGCTAGCAATTCCACCATTTGTATCGTTAACAGTTACAGTTATAGTATATTTTCTGGCATCAGTATCTGTTGTTTGCCATTTTCCTGATTTATTTAAAGGTAAAGTATATGTATAAAACACATTGTCGCCTTCGATGTCTGTTGCCATGACATTACCAGTTGCATTAATATCTACTAAATCCGTCTCATTGAATGTAATATTCGGTATAAGGTTAAGGATAGGAGCATCATTTACATTTATTACTGTCAAAATAAAAGATTGGTTTGTAGATAGATTACCGTCAGACACATTTATGAAGACTGAATGATTGCCTACATTTGAATTATCTGGTATCCAACTAATTAATCCTGTGCTAGAATTAATCGTCATATTATTTGGCTTTGAGACAAAAGAATAAGTTAGCACATCATTGTCTATGTCAGTTGCATTTACATCATAATTATAAACTTCATCCTCTAAAGTTGAATTAACCGAGTCTGTATTTATTTTAGGTCTATTGTCAAATATAAATTTATAAAATTGTGAATTGATATTGCCTGCACTATCATTGGCATAGACTGTAATTCTATACTCCGACTTTGACAAATTGCTTGTATCGATAGTATAAGGGGAACTAAGTGTTATATTTTCACCACCAAAATTATACCAAACAAGATAAAGTCTAGAATCAGTAATATTTAAGTTTATAAGTGTACCAATTTCTTGTATAGAATTGTTCTCAGGGGATATTAATATTATAGACGGAGGTGTTGTGTCTTGAACTATCATATATAATCCACATTTGTTTTCCGGGTTAGGATTCTCTTTTGAAAAAAATCCTGTACCTTGATCTATTGTTGTTTCTAAAGAATGCCTTATCATAAGGATTAGATGTTTGTTGTAAAATAACTGCTCATGAGCTATTCTAACAGCTTCTTTTAAATCAAAAGTTAAATTTCCATATCCCTCATTATCAACAAAGTTATAATCTAGTACTGTCTGGTTACATGGCAAATCAGTAGAGCTTTCTGTAGTGCCACATGGTTGATTGTTCCAAGTTATGCCCGTTTCGCTAAAAGTTCCATTTGACCAGAATGCCTCTAAAGTTGATGTTTTACCCCCACCTCTATGCACCCTACAATAGAGATTAGCTTCTGATATGGTTCCTGTAACATTTGAGAGGTTAAAAAGCCAGTATCCTCTTTGCTCCTGCTGGACTTGCTATTTGGACCACTATATCGGGATTTGTTCCGAAATTAGTATTCGGGTCTCCTTTATTCACTTCTGATTCTGCAATTATAAATGACTGCGGGTCGCCAAAAGCGAGCGATGCAGGTATAATTGGGTCGCTCACTGTGACTAAAATTGATTCCTGTCCTACATTATTGCTTGTATCTGTGGCATAGACTGTAAATTTAATTATCGAACCTTTTTCATCTGTGATATTTGTTATGTGGTGTATAAACGCTGTTATGATATCTCCAATTATTACTGTGTCTAATGAAGTAAAGTTAATTTTTGTGAGGATGCCAGTCATATTGTAGGTAATGTTGGCACTTAACAATCCACGGTCATCTGTTATAGTCGCAGATATGTTGAAAAATTTGTTAAATTGCGGAATCCTATTATCAATCAAAATTTTTGGAGAAGATGTGTCAGAAACATCAATTTGCATTGAAGTTTGTTCCACATTATTGCTTGTGTCTGTGGCATAGATTGTAAAATTTATTACGCCATAAGCATCAATTCTTGCAATATCGCTTATTTCTACGCTTTTTCCGGCAATTGTGAAATTAACTTTTGTTAATACACCGGACATATTGTAAGTAAGGTTAGCGCTTATTAAATCTTTATCATCAGTTATATTTGCTGAAATATTAATTAAGTCATTAATTTTTGGCGATGTGTTATTTACACTAAGCATAATTATTGGAGGTGTTGTATCCTGAACTATCATATATAATCCGCATTTCTTTTCCGGGTCAGTATTCTCTTTTGAAAAGAATGTTGTAGAATGTGGTAACCCTCCTGGTCCACCCTCAAAAGCATACCTTATCATAAGGATTAAGTGCTTATTGTAAGAAGCCTGTTCATGAGCTATTCTGACAGCTTCTATTATGTTAAAAGTCAAATTCCTATGTCTTACCACATTATTTCCATCATTATAGTCTAATACTGTCTGGTTGCATGGTAGTTCTGTATAACTTTCAGTTGTGCCGCAAGGTTGATTATTCCATGTTATGCCTGATTCACTAAAAGTGCCATTTGACCAGTAGGATTCTAATATTCCGCCTCCTCCTTGGACTCTGCAATATAAATTAGCTTCTGATATGTTTCCAGTAACATTAGAAATGTTTAAGAGCCAATAACCTCTTTGGTCTGGACCTGTAAGATCCACAGGTATGCTTTCCTCACTTCCAAAATTAGCATCAGGATTTAATAGGGATACATATGAATCTGCTTGTATAAATGATTGGGGATCGCCGAAAGCAAGCGAAGCCGGTATTGGTGGTGGGCGAACCACTGTAATTAAGATTGATTCCTGTCTTACATTGTTGCTGGTATCTGTTGCGTACGCTGTAACGTTAAATCTGGTACGTGATTTATCCGTGATATTGATTAGGTGATATATATACGTTGTTATGTTATTTCGAATAGTAAATGTGTCTAATGAAGTAAAGTTAATTTTTGTTTTGGCGCCAAATATATCGTAAGTAATGTTTGCACTTAACAGGCCGTTTTCGTCCGTTATGTTCGCGGAAATGTTGATAGTGTCAGTAAAGTTAAATATAGGGGAAGTATCATTGGTGTTATTCTTATGGTTTATGAAAAGTATAATTGTCGGTGGAGTTGTGTCAATAATATTTGGCGGAATACCCTCAACCTTAAACAACGCCGGAGCCGATATCCCGTAATTATTGCTCCCGTCACTGCAGTTAACATAAATGCTGTAGGCTCCGTCTGGGAGCGGCAATATTAATGAGTATTGGGTGCCGTTATACACTGAATCTAGGAACGCGCTAGTCCCGTTTAGAACACTGTAGCAATTAGTATAAAGATTTAAGTCATCAATCGAGGTAAAGGATAGATTAATGCTGCCTGAATATGTAATATTTATAGGGTTGTGCATTGCAACCTCAGGTGGGGTAGCGTCAATAATCTGGTTTGAGATAGGAAATGTTGATGTTATTGCGTATTGTGAAGAATTAGAGCTTTCCAAATCTACAGGAATCACTCTCAAAAGCCATAAGCCATTTTCTGGATTGCCTGCAGAGACGTTCTCGTGGTTATTATTAACGCCTGCAGAATAAGATCTTAGAATTCCTGATGTATTATATAAGTAAATATCTAAATCTTGGTTTGCAGAATTCCAGTCTATATTTATTTTTAGCTGAGACGAGTTTGTTACATTTATTTGATGATAAGCAACATTTGACAGGAAATCTATGTTTAAATATAGTTGCTCGCTTGGCATAAAATTTGATGCGATAGCATACATTTGCTGATCAACAGGAACTGAGAAAGGGAAAACATATATTTTCCAATATCCTTCAACATCTGGAGTTATAACATTTGCAAGTTCGTCAGTGTTATTATACGATAAAGATAAGCCTCGTACATTTCCTGCAGGATCCAAAATATATAAATCGACATCGCTATGGTAGCTGTAATCTTCTGGCCAGTACAAAGTAGCCCTAATTTCCTTGCTTCCGGAAGGAACATAGATATTGTGAGCTCTTGCGGAATTTGATATAACCCCAGTTTTTGTTAAATTAATCTCGCTAAAAGCTCGTGATGAGTTTATTCTTCCTGTTCCATATATATTATCTTTAACGAACGTGCCATAGTCATAAGCGCTATTCATTAACAATGCCTTCGTCACTTCTGGAGTTAATGAAGGTCTAGCTTCCAGAAGCAATGCCGACAAACCAGCAACCATTGGGGTGGACATGCTTGTTCCTGAATAGTTAATGAACCCTCCAAAATTGTTTAACGATGTAACTGGTTCTCCCGGGGCTACCATATCAGGCTTAATTCGCTCATCCTCTGTTGGGCCTCTGCTGCTAAAGCCGCTAATTAAATCCTCAATAGTTCCTAATTTTCCAGTTTGAGTCGAGCCAACTGCAATAGCCTTATGCGAGCACGCTGGACAGTATATTGTAACCGCATCAGGACCCTCATTACCTGCAGCTATTGTTACTATTTTGCCTTGAGCTACAGCAAAATCGACAAGCTGAGACAGAGGATCGCTACCATCTAAAGGAGGTGCTAAACTGCCGAGACTCATGGTTAAGATAGCTGAACCTTGAGAAATGCACCAATCTATACCACTCATAATCCAAGAATCTAAACCAAAACCAAAATCATTCAATACTTTAGCATTTAGAATTGACGCACCAGGGGCAACTCCCTTGTATGTAGTGTCTGTGCTTGCCACTATTCCTGCTACATGGGTGCCATGGCCATGCAAGTCATTTGCATTACTGCTACCTGTGAAATCAGCCTCAGCTACCACTCTGGAATCTAAAGCGAGATGAGTCTTGTCCACTCCAGTATCTAAAACACAAACATTAATTCCGGTGCCATTATAGCCATTTGACCATAATTCATTTGCTTGTATCAATGGTATAGATATATCCAGCAGCGCCTTATTCCACCGGTCAGGCCATACTTTCTTAACATTCGAAGAATTTCTCAGACTATCAATTTTATCTTTTGGAATTTTTAAGGCCTGAAACCTTCCATTCTCGAATTTTTTCGCGCTTGGGTCAAGAGACAACATCTCCCCAAAATCATAGTCTTTGCTGAACTCTAATATTATATTGACATATTCAGAATCACTTTGTGCTTCATTATCAGTTTTAGCATCCAATTCGCTTAATTCTCCATCAAATATACCAGAGCTTTTTGTATCTTTAAGGATATGCTGAGAATCAAACTTCGAGCTTGTTTTCGTGTCTTGGACAAATTTGTCTTTATCGACAATGATTAGTTTAGAAGTGAAGTCACCATGGGCATTCATCAAGGCTGCCATATCATCTACTTTTGTATTTTTGGCGCCTGCAAGGGGAAATAGTAAAATGAAGATAATTGCGATTAATAATATTTTTTTTCTTAATCCTTGCCGAATAACTTTAGAGGTGTATATCTCAAAAACAGCAAATGACAATAAGCTGGTTAATAATATAATTGTGGCAACTATTACTCCTCTCAATTTACCCCCCAACAAAATAACAAAACCGATATACCCTACTTTAATTCAAAACACATGCTTCTCATGCACCGTTGTATAGGAATGCAGCTCATCTTTCTTGAACCAAAGCTTAATTTCTTCTTCAGCTTCTTTCTTGCTCCCAGATGCATGAATAACATTTTTCCCGCCAAGCCCCTTTTTAGAGGCATATGCCATGCTTATATGCGCAAAGTCGCCCCTTATCGTGCCAGGATGAGCTTCATGAGGTGACGTTGAACCGACTAATTTTCTTACGTTGTCAACAGCATGCACTCCCTCGACAACAAAAGCCACAACAGGGCCTTCGGTTATGAACTCCACTAATTCCTTAAAGAACGGCTTTGATTTATGGGCTTTGTAGTGCTCTTCCGCAAACTTTCTATCAATCCAGACCATCTTCATTCCTGTAATTTTAAGCCCTGCGTTCTCAAATCTCTGCAATACCTCCCCTATTAAGCCTCTTTCAACACCATCCGGCTTAATTATAATCAGGCTGTTTTCGATCATTCTGCTCCCTCTTGCTTTTCCCTCTTGAATTTTTTGCTCCATCTTGTTTCAAGGAACTTTCTTCCAAGCTTTACATGGTTCTTTTCACACTTTGATGAGCAGAAGTATAAAATCTTTGCGTCTTTTTGGACATAAATCTTTCCAGTCCCCCTTTCCATTACATTTCCGCAAAAAGTGCACTTTGCCATTTGAATATTCTATTTTTTCTGTTTTTAAAATTTTTAATCTGCCTTCGGCAAATTTTTGTGTTCGGGCTCGCTTTTCTACCATAACGCTCGCCCTCACCTATTTATTCATTAATTTATTATTTTTATTGAACAAATACGAGGCAAAATTTAGTGAGTTGCGTGCGAGAACACTCGCGTTTGAGCACGCTCGCGTTCAACTCAAAACAAATTTTGCCGAGACTAATCTTTGTCGCGAAGCGACGGATTGAATTTCTTAATTTATTTTAATTTAAATTATTTTTATCCAGAGCCTCTGCCTGCTTTTGTAAGCTGGCCTGCTTCGAACTCTGTTTCTCTAAGCATTAAAATATCGCCAATCTGTATGGGCCCTTTAACATTCCTTCTCAGTATTTTGTTTTTATCCCTTCCTTCCAATACCCTGCATCTGATTTGTATGGCCTCTCCCCTTGCGCCTGTCCTGCCAATAATTTCTTCTATTTTAGCTGGGGTAGCCATGGCGAACTGCACAGTACCTTTAGTCTGTTCTTCCCGCTGAGGTCTTTGCTCCCTCGTCCTTATTTGTCCGCGAGGCGGCTCTCTCAAATGTTTTGCTGGATCTTCTTTGGCCATTTTATGCCTTCATTTTGTCTGTGATTTCCTTTACTAGCTGTCTTGACTCACCTTCTTGGATTATAGCAACGCTTCCAGTCGCGACATCTAATCCTGCAGCAGCTCCAAGGTCATCTTTGCTCGGAACTTGAATACATGGTACTCCTTTTTCTTCTGCAAGCAGCGGGATGTGCATGGTTATCTCGGGTGGATTGACATCCTTCGCAATCACGACAAATTTCGCCTGACCTTTTTCAATAACTTTTGTAGCTTCGTTTGTGCCCTTTCTTATCTTTCCTGTAGCTTTAGCTACTTCTATAGCTTCGTAAACTTTATCAATCAATTCCTTTGGCGCTTCAAAAACCATTTTAACTACCTCCAACTGCAAAATTAGATGAGACTAAATCAAATTGAGGATAAACAAACAGAATTTGCCTACCTCACTCAGCTAATAATTGCTATTAGCATCATCAATCACAGGTAAGAACAAGAAACAGAGTATCGTTTAAATAGCTTGCGGTTTAGTTTTTCATAAAAATAAAAAATAAATTTATAAACAATGAAATTTTTGTATTAAAGATGATTTATGACAAGGTTGCATGGCTTGGAGCTGATTTTATCCCAACTTTCATAGCTTATGTCTTGTCTTTTATCGCTCTTTTCATCGGCTCAATAACAGACCTAAAAACAAGGGAAGTTCCAGACTGGGTAAATTACGGCCTGATAATCTCAGGAGTCATGTTAAATTTATTATTTTCATTTATTTTCTCAAATCCATCTTTTATCGTCAGCAGCGTAATCGGATTGTCAATCTTTTTTGGCATTGCATATATCATGTTTTACTCGGGGCAGTGGGGCGGCGGCGACAGCAAGATATTGATGGGATTGGGCGCAATGATAGGTGTCAACCCAAGCCTGGTAAAATCCCAGTTTTTATTCGGGTTTTTTATTAATGCCCTGTTTGTAGGCGCAGCCTATGGCCTGCTGTGGAGCTTTTTTCTGGTTTTCAAAAACAGGCAAAAGTTTATGAGAGAATTTAATAAGATTCTAATTAGGAAAAATATTGTTAAATTAAAGCGATTTATTTTAATTGCCTTGATTTTGTTGCTTCCCTTAATCTTTTTTATTAAGCTGAACCACATCAAAATGCTGGGTTTATCCCTAGCGTTTCTGATTTTAACAACTTTCTATCTGTGGATTTTTGTAAAGGCAGTGGAAAAATCATGCATGCATAAGCTTGTTGAGCCATCCAAACTTACTGAAGGCGACTGGATTGTAAACGACGTTATTGTAGGCAGAAAATACATTTGCGGGCCCAAAGACCTGGGAATTAGCAAGAGACAAATAAGAAATTTGATTGAGTATTACAAGGAAGGAAAAGTCAATAGGATTCTTGTAAAAGAGGGAGTCCCCTTTGTCCCAAGTTTTCTGATTGCCTTTATTGTCACTTTGGTTTTTGGAAACCCGTTAATATGGTTGATTTAAGTAAAATTTATATTTATAGTCACTTAAGGCAGTTACTTTATGAAAAAAAAGTGCTTATTGTGTTTTCATATATTGTTATTACTTACAAGTATGTTATTAGTGAGCATTTCTAATGCGCAAGTTCCCGACACAGATCGAGACGGAGTTTCTGATAGTAACGATAAATGCCGGAATTCTCAAACAACAGAGGTTGACCCTCAAGGTTGCAGTTGCGAAGAAAAAACATGTCCTTCAGGTACTTATTGCTCTCGTGGTAGTTGTATTCATGGAGTTCAAAATAATATAGTTGTTCAAGGCGAAATTGAAATAGAACACTCTGATGATTTTCAAAATCCTGAGAATTCAAAGTATTATTATTATTTAAGGACCCCGACCAAAAGATACGAATTAAAGTACGAAAAACAATCATCGTTTAAGAAAGCTGGAATTACTGCAATAGATACACAAATATCATTTACAAAATCAGGCACAAGAGTTAAAGTTAAAGGTAAGGTTTCTGGTAATGAAATATTAATATCAGCTCCAATTGAAATAATCTCAGGAATTTCCAAAGCAGCAATAGTGCAAGATAACTTAGGACCTCAAAGTACTTTAGTTATAGTTGCAGGGATTGGTGACAGACCGCCTCCTGCCAATATTGAAACTGTACGAGACCTTGTGTTTGGTGAGCACAGTGGCACTGCCAACGATTACTATATTAAGAATTCGTATGGCAAAGTTTCTATAACTGGCATAGTTATTGGTCCATACAATCTTCCATCAAGCATAGTCAGACCTAATTGTGACGAGAATGACATTTTAAATGAAGTAATTAGAAGAGTTGATTCTGACGTAGATTTTCGTAGTTTCTCGCGAATTATACTTATAGTTCCTTCAACTCAATGCGATAATGCTGGCGGAAGAGGATCAATAGGCAAAAGAATAATCCTTACAAATGATGGGGAAATTAGAGCATCAGTCTCATGGGACTACTCACTTAACCTTCATGTTGTAGGGCATGAACTTGGCCACAATTTTGGATTACATCATGCAAATACTGCAACTTGCCTTTTTTGTGCGAGTAATGAACAAGGTGACTTTTTTGATATTATGGGGAGATTAACTATGCACATGAATGCCCCTCACAAAGAAGAAGCTGGTTGGCTCAGTTCAGCTAATACTAAAATTATCAACTCTGAAAATGATTATGGTGAATATTTCTTAAAGCCTTTAGAAACTCAACAGGAACTTGGCATAATCCAACAGATTAAACTTCCATTAAGAGTAAAACCTCAATTATATTATATACCTGAAATGATTACTCGGTATTTCCCTTTGTATGATACAAGAACAAATGTATATTATACTTTAGAATTTCGACAGCCTATTGATTATGATGCTGGTGCTCTTTCTCCTAAAACTTATTCTGGAGTCTTCATTCACTTATCTGGAGAATATCCCAATAGTCCACAAATTACATATAGGACTAATCTAGTAAATTATGAATTAAGTGGAATGGACTATGAAACTCCTTTGCTTCAAGTAGGCGAATCTTTCAAGGACAGCGCTAATAACTATGAAATCTCCCTCTTAAGTGCAAACTCGAACGGCGCGGTAGTAAGAATAGGACCTTTTACAAGCACAAACCAACCTCCAATAGGCTCTTTTGATAGAATTGAGGTAACACAAACAAATAGATTGGCATATGGTCATGCTTCAGACCCTGACACCCCAAACAAACCAGTGAGTGTTGTTTTTTATGCTAATGGCCCTATTGGAACTGGAGAATTCTTAGGATCCACTGTAACCTTTTTTAACCAAGGAATAAGAGACATCCCCTATCAAAGGCAAGCTGTAGGTGATTATGAGTTTGGTTTTCAAATTCTGAGAGAAAGAGCCAGAGGTGGAGAAAACACAGTTTATGCGTACGTAGCAGATAGTTGGAATGGGGATGTCGCAGGTTTCGTCAATTCTCCACGTACAATAACATTTGAATCTTGTGAAATTAGTATGCCTTCTTCTATTGGAGACCAACAAGAGTTTAATATACAATGGGAAGGTCCAGGCACAAGTGTTGATATAATCGCTATATACGATAGAGGCACATTTCATAACAGAAACCATGAATCATTAACCCCGCCCAGTGGCATAAGTCAGCAAACTGGATTACCAGTTACAGGCTCTGCAAGTGGCTTACACATTCATTCAGGTGATACAGTTTCTTTAAAGATGATTTGGAAAGACCAATCCGGCAACCAAATTTGTGATGCTTTTGAAACTGTTCGCAGTAAAGTAATTTCGCTATTCAAAGAACCCAGATTATTGATTAATCCAATTACAATTTATCAAGGGAATAGAGTTACAATTAACATATCTAATGCAGAACCAAATGCAGATATAGTGGCATATATTATTGATATTAATAAAAGGACATTGATTGATGGCAGTGTTATTGGTATTACAGATGAAACTGGAAAATGGAGTCAAGAAGTTGACTCAACAGGTTGGCCATTAGGAACTTATAATGCTTATGTAATTGTAGGACGAGGATTTTCAAATTATGTTGAATTTCAAGTTATAGGCAGTGTAGTACAATGCCCCAAATCATTTTCTGGATTATCGCCAACAGGCATTGTGCGTCCTACCGGAGATACAACCTCAATAACTCTTTCGTGGCAAATGGTAGATAAGGCGACTGGCTATAATGTGCGCTTATATGATGGCACGTCTGATAGATTTGATGACACAAGAATTGAAACTTGCCAAAATAGCCAATATTATTATTGCGAAAACGGGATAACCTCCAATTCTGTAGATAATATTCCAGTTAGACGTGGCAGAGCATACTATTTCTGGGTTGAGCCTGTTGTGCCAGGATGTGGATACTTCAAAGGATATACTGCTTTTAGTGTGACTAATTTTGATAGGCTTCCTTCACTCAGTATTTTTGATGTTGAAGCTAACTCAAAAAAAATAACCAGAGGCAATAGCGTCTCATTAGAAATATCCGATGCTCCGCCTAATTCACCAGTCTATATAGCTCTTCTTGACGCCTCCGGCACATTGCTTGGGGACATATTGCCTTTGGGCTCAACACAAAGTGACGGTACCTATAGATTAGAAATAAATAGAAAGAATACTGCACAATGGCAATCTGGCTCTTATAACGCTTATGCAATAATCTATAATTCAATATTAAATGAATATGTTGTGACTAATAAAGCTGAAGCAGTAGTGATTTGAAAATGAAGAATAAGCTAATAATTTCCATTTTATTAAATTTATTGTTAACTTTTACGCTTGTAGAATCACAACCAGCCAATGACCTTTATCAAATCACTTTAAACTACAAAAAACAACTATTTGCAGAATCGTTGTCATTAGTTAATATTCATAAAATCAATGGATTGATACAACAAAATCCTTTTGAACCGATAGATGGTTACAGACTAGAGATAATATCTAACAATAATCAAATATCGAAATCAATGAAGTTTAGTATTCCAACTACAACAGTAGTTTTGAAAGGATTCGGAAATAATGATGCACAAGGTTCTCCTGATGATTTGAATTTTACAATTTCTATTCCTTATTTCAGCAACGCAAAAACAATAAATATCTACAATGAACACAATAATAAAGTATTAGAAATTCCATTAAGCTCTGCTTTTAGGAAGAATATTGAAGAAAGGTTACAGCCAATCGAAACAACAACTCGAACTTTACCTGATACAAAGCCGCAACAATTTCCATTAACAGAAAAATCAAAAACAGGACAAAAAATCAATCTTAATTGGCTATATACTGCATTTCCCCTTTTAATAATATTTGGATTATTGTTTTATGTTGAATCTAAAAGAAAAAAAGACCATTTTGAACTTCTCCGACAGCGAAAAGAACAAGATGCTATAAATTTAAAAAATTATATGACAACCAATTTAAGAAAAGGTTATACAAAAGAACAAATAAGAAAGGCTCTGCTGAAAAATAACTATAGCTATGAAGAGATTGATGATGCATTTAAAGGGATAAAATAATTTTTATTAAACTAGTCTGTAATATTATAAGTTAAGGCACCCTTCTCAGCTGCTTTTCAAAATACTCGTCTTCTTCTTTTGATATAGAAATCTGCTTAGGAGCCTGTATTCTTGGCTTTTCCTTTGATGTGGTTGATATAAGAATAATTTATAGGTACTTGTTATATTCTTTTCCAGCTAAGAGGTTCTGGAAACCTGCGTCCGCAGAGTTATTACTCGGGGCACTCGTCGTCCAATCAAATAAGTGAAGCGATACGTTTAGGACAAGAATCTAGGGGCACACTCACGTAGTAGTAAGATATGTATTAAAATCGTTCAAGTTCACTTTTAGTTATCAAATAAATAAGATTATTCCGCCAATTTCTAATATCT
The DNA here is from genome assembly GCA_038046685.1 of Nanobdellota archaeon. Classification (GTDB taxonomy): domain Archaea; phylum Nanobdellota; class Nanobdellia; order Woesearchaeales; family GW2011-AR4. The sequence continues at coordinate 25,825 of JBBSVT010000107.1, read as the reverse complement.
CGTAATTCTTCCAGTTTAGCTAATGCTTCTTTTTTAATGAAATGTCCTGTTTCTGTTAGCATCACAAGGAACATTGCAGTAAAGTATACCTCAATCTTGTTTCTTGCATGATGAACTAATTTTGTTTCGTCTGTGATTAATGCCAATCTCTTTTTCAGTGCCAAATTATAAAGTTCATTGTCTGTTGCTTCTATGTATTTTATTGATTCTTTTATTTCGCAGGATTCTATTGTAAATCTATTTTTCAGTTTGAGAACATCTTTTGCAATTTTTCCATATTTATCATCATGTTTCGCAAAATCTCCCAACTCTTTGATAACAGAATCAGTTGTTGTAATTGAAAATAGTTTTAACACTTGCTCTAAAATATTGATACTTTCCAAGCTTATGAATGCCGAAGTGTCAAAAATCCAAGATTTTTGAGCATGCTCGGAAATCGCTTTGCGATTTGCCGACATATCAAGAATGTAACTTTCTGAGTTTTTTGCCATATCTTAAGCCGTGCTTAACGCTTTTTTGAGCAACAACTTTGATTGATTCCATTTCATCAGCCACTTCTTTTCCCACCAATTTTTCTATTTTTTCTTTGTTTATCATTCCGTTAGCATACAGATTACTCAACTCCATTAAAAGTTTGTTCTTTTCTTCATGCACTTCTTCAGCTAGTTTTGTCTTTACCCATTCTGACTTGTTCACTTTCAGGAGTTTTGAAATTATATCTAAATCCTGCACCAGATCTTTAGGCATTCTTATGTTAAATTGTTCAGTTTCCATTGTTAATCACCAGATAGCATATGATAGCAATTGATATATAAATGTTTCGGTGGACTTCAATAAAGATAAAGCAGAAAATAGAAATATTAAAAGCAAATCCAGAATATGGAACTCATATTCCTAAAGGCAGAATTCCAAAAGAATATGTTAGGGATTACGATGTAAACAATCTGTGGAAAGTTGACCTTTCTGGTGCTTGGAGAATGATTTACACTATAAGGGGTAGTGAAGTTGAAATTATTTCTTTGATTTTGGATATTATAAATCATAGGGATTATGAGAAAAAGTTTAGGTATAAGAAAAGCTAACTGACTGATTCTATTAATTTTCTGATAATACCCATATTCACATCCATTTCAACTTTTTCATTAATTTTTTATGATACTTTTTTTGTGCCTACAACACAAGGAATATATCTACTTTTTTAGTGATTTAACCAAAACTCGTATTCCTAATCCAATAGCACACAAAATATACAATGGAATGATGCTGAAAGTCAGGACTACAATGCCTAAAAGCCACCATACAGCTGCCTCACTCGAGGGATGCGCTAGCTTCATGTAAATCAAGTGAGCAAGCTGACCAAAGTATAACCCAATTGGCCATAGCCACCAGCGAGTTGGTGCAAAAAAACCAATGCCGACGATTATCAGCACAAAAGTATAAAAGTACCATTCTGAATCCCAAGGTTCAGTTCTTCCTGCAAGGTAGGGGGTTAAAAACCAAGCGAGGAAACCAATGAAAATTGTTAAAATAAAAAATCTGATTGTTTTTGATTCTAATGCCATAATTCTACAAAACATCTTAAGTTTAAAAATTTATGTATGGGCTTTGAGTATTAGATGAACTGTCTTTCTTTTGTGCCCCCTTCCGTTCGTCGTGTGCCCCCGAGTAATAATTGATTTTAACTATATTCCTTCTAAGGCACCCTTCTCAGCTGCTTTTCAAAATACTCGTCTTCTTCTTTTGATATGGAAATCTGCTTAGGAGCCTGCATTCTTGGCTTTTTCTCTTCTGCCTCGAAGTGGCCGATGTTTTTTGTCTGCTCTTTTAACTTAAGCTCCACTGTGGAAATCTCTTCTTCGCTCAATTGCTTTGGCTGCCATTGCAGATTAATGCCGTCATTTTCTTTTCTTGGAATTACATTAATTGTGAAATGCGCAACTGTCTGTCCGGCAGGAATCCCGTTTGCCACAAAAATATTCGTGCCCTGTGCCCCAAGAGCCTCAAATATAGCGCTTGATATTTTGTTCGAAACCTGAAATAATCTTCCAATCTCAGCATCCGGCACCTGCTCAATTATCGGATAGTGGTTTTTCGGCATTACAAAGCAATGGCCAGGATTTGCGCCATTAACATCAAGCACAGCCAGTACAAGCTCGTCTTCATAAACCTTCTTGGAAGGAACATTGCTTCCAATAATCTGGCATACAATACAGCTTTCCCTTGCTTTGTCAGCCATTATCTGGCACCCAATATTCTTGAAATATCATCCAAGTTAACCTTGGCACCTAGCTCTTTCGGCTCATTCTTAGTTTCGTCCTTATAATCACCAGTTATTGCACCTATCAACTTATTGCCAATAGCTTCGATGTCTTTGTCTTCCATTGATTTCTGTGGCAAAACAAAATTTACGCCATCGTTTGGCTTTCTTGGTATAATATGGGCCATAAAATGCTGTGCTCTTTGGCCTGCTGCAATGCCATTAGCTACAATTACATTAGTTCCCTGAGCGTCAACAGACCTAAGCATACAATTCGAAAGGGCCTTAACTACCATAAATACATGACCGACTTCCTCGTCTGGTATTTGTGGAAGAATTGAATAGTGCTCTTTTGTCAAAAGAAGGGTATGTCCGGGATTTGCCGGGTTTATATCCAGCAAAGCCACCACTTTGTCATCTTCATACATTTTTCTTGACTGGATTTTGCCTGCGACAATCTGGCAGAAGACGCATTGCTTTTTCTGAAATTCCTTTAGCTCTTCCGGGGACATCTGGCTTATCTTTTCCTGAAGTGCCTTTACACTCTCTGGGCTTAAGCTTTGTTCCGCCATATTTTTATACTTTTAAGATTTTCCTATTTAAACATTGCTATTTAAGACTTAAAAAATGGTAAGATTACTATTGAGCGTTACTAAAAGCATTGATGAAAATGCAGCTGTCTATTTTGAAAAAGCAAAGAAAATTAAGAAAAAAATCTATGGAGCGGAGAAGTCGCTGGCATATAACCTCAAGAAATTGGAGGTATTGGAGTTAAGACAGGAAAAGCTTAATTTGGAGAAAACTAAGCAGGCAGTGCTCAAAGAAAGAAAGCTGGAATGGTATGAAAAGTTTAGGTGGTTCATAAGCTCAGAGGGATTCTTGGTTGTTGGCGGAAGAGACGCTACATCTAATGAGATCGTTGTAAAAAAGCATACTGAACCAGGCGATTTGGTGTTTCATACCGATTTGGCTGGCTCTCCGTTTTTTGTAGTGAAAAGTGAAGGCAAAGAAATCGGGGAAAAAACTAAAGAAGAAGCTGCTGACGCTACTTCCACTTTCAGCAAAACTTGGAAGCTTGGGCTTCAGACAACCAAAGTCTTTTATGTTAATCCTGAGCAAGTAAGCAAAAAGACTAAAGCTGGAGAGTATATGGGAAAAGGCGCATTTATGATCTATGGGAAGACTAATTATATCCAAAATAAAGTAAATTTGGCATTAGGCTTGACAAAAAACCAGCAGATTATGGGAGGTCCTCTTGAGGCTGTGAAGGCTAATTGTGAAAAACATGTTGTTTTGGAACAGGGGAATGAAAAGCCCAGCGCTGTTGCAAAGTCAATCCGGCACAAAATCGGAGGCCATGTTGACGAGATAATAAGGGCATTGCCTGCCGGCAGCTTTAAAGTGAAGAAAAACATTTAGAGATTTTCAGTGCTTCTTTCTTTCGAGGAATTCTTCAATTGCATTATCAATGTCAATCAAGTCCAATCCTGCATTTATGAGAATCCTTTTGATTTCATCTTTGTTATAGCCCTCTTCGCTCAATTTCACTACATATTTATATGTGTCTTCATTGGTGAAGTTACTTCCTTCTTTCATTACCGCTTCCAGAAGACTTTCATCCAAAACCTTAAATTCCTCTTTATCCTGCTTGTCTTCGCCTTTTCCTGATATGGGCTGCTCTTTTGCTACCAAAAGACTTTCGTCCATGGACTTAAATTCCTCTTTAGCTTGATTGTCTTCGCCTTTTCCTGAAATTGGTTGCTTTTTCTTCTTTGGTTTTTTATATAAATTAGTTTTGTATACTTTAATTTTGTCAAAAACTTTTATTAATTTGTTTCTTCTCAGTTTGAATAATCGCTTACTTTTTGATTTTTTTCTTTTTCCTTTTGCAACTAAACGCCTGCTGATAGTATATACAATCAATGCTGCAAGCAGTATAACCCCCAAAATTAGTGCAACATCTGCATTGTATCCCAACCCGGTTATGTTAATTCTCGGTGGAAGTCCGACGACCTCGAACAAGTCGCTGCCTGTTGCAGTTTGATTGCTGTATAAAATTCTGCCATAAACTAGGTAATTGCCAGAATATAAGTTTTTTGACACTTCCAAACGCCTTGTCAGAAACAGAACATCGGTCACTGCTAATGTTTCAGTCTTATGGTTGGAGGTATTTCCATCCAAACCTTTTATTGCATAGTACAATTCAGCGTCTACTGGCAAAGGAGTGCCAAACTTTATTAATTCGATGTCGAATTTGACTTCTTGTCCGCTAAGAACCCTTTTATAGTTCTCGTTGACTCGAATCTTTATGTCAAATAAAGGATTTTTTTCTTCTACTCGTATAATAACTATCACATTTTTTTCAGCGTCTCCAGACTTAATCAAGATATTGCCGCTGTAGATATCGGGAGGCTGGACATCCGGGACTTTGATAGATAATGCAAGCGTCTTTGTTTCACCTGGCTTGAGCTCAAATAAGTTATCTGATACAGATACTAATTTGCCAAGATTCTTAACCTCAATTGAAAAAATGCCGTTTGTATTTCCTGTATTTTTTATTTTTAGCTCTGATGATTTTGATTCACCCTGCAAAATTTTCATACTTATTAAGTCTCTGTCAACACTAAAATATGTTTTCACAAGCGTTGAAGGCAATCCTCCTCCATCACCGCCTCCGCTTCCTCCGCTTCCACTTCCGCCGCCACCGCCTCCGCCTCCTCCACTTCCGCTTCCACCAGTGTCAGGTACTACTCCAATTCCCCACTGAGCATTTCCATAAACTCCGCTTCCATATGTGGCGGCGAATACTGATGAAATTATTGAAGCAAACACTATAAAAAATATCAATATCGTTTTCATTTTTCTGGTATCGGATTAGTTTTGTAAACTGTTGAAAATTTAGCGAATTCGATATTTGCCGTTGCGTTTTATGCTATTTAATTATGATTATACAGCTCAAAGATTAAAAATTTCAGCGTATTGGCAAGATTGGAGTGGCAATTTTAAACTAAATCGGGGGCAGGCAATAATCCATAACCATTTTTGCTATCGCTACATTGTTTGATGTGGCATTTATTGACTCAACCCACACGCCTATCTTGCTTCCGTTGAACCCAATTGACATGTTATCATGACTTTTGATATGAGTTACATTCATGCCGTTCATTTTGAATGTCACATCTGAGCCTGTGCAGTCTTGGATTATCTCAAATTTCGTCCAGTTGGCATCAACATTTCTTCTTTCGATGCCAGTTTTTGCATAATCCGTAATGTTTGTCCTTGTGCAGATTGAAGCATTACATGAATTGGCCCACCATGTCGTCTGGTTGCCGCCGGTTAGTTCACCCATATGGTCGCTTGAGTAATTGAAAAAGAATCCATTATCAATATTTGTCAGGTTATTGTTCCTTGTAGTGCTGAACATTCCGACTGCAACCCTTTCCATCGATCTCGATTGAATAGTTGTAATATTTTGATTAAGCCTCATATAAACCATAAAATATTTTACTTTGGTTACATTGAAATACTGCAATATTGTGCTTGGGCTTTGAGAATAAAAGAATCCTGCGTCACTGCCGACCACTGCTTCACTCCTAAAGTTATAAACATCCATCATTCCAAGATTTAAATATGGCGAGTCCTTTGATGTAGTATTTAATTGTCTTCTTCCGAAAACCAGATAATCAGTATTATTTCTAAATGGCTCATCAATGTGCTGTATTTGGTTTGAGGCTATCGCATTAGGCAGTCTTGAGTCATTTTCTGGAATGTAATATCTAATATCTGTTGGTGCTCCGCCTGCTCCAGCTCCAGTAGCATCTGCGCAGTAATGGCTATCAGAGCCGCCATCTATCATGCCGCAGTCAACCTTTCCGGTAAATCTTGCAGCAGAAATATTTGAGGCATTAATCGAAGTAGCATTCAAAGAGCCGTAAAATGAGCCAGAGCCCATGACTGAAAATGTGTTGTTTTCAATGCTTGCATTTGCAAATCCTATCCTTACATTCCAGATGTCATCCCTTAAATGCAAGAACCTATTTGCTGTTATATTCCACAGGGCAATGCTTGCATTGTCTCCTTTCACTACGGTGTTGTTTGATATGTTTCCAAGA
>JBBSVT010000107.1:0-19356 GCA_038046685.1 Nanobdellota archaeon | reverse complement strand
AAATATTACCGATATTGAAGTCGCTGCTCCTTGTGTATTGGGTGTAGTTGCTTATATTTCCTAAATTAAAAGTAGAACTTCTTTGATATTCTGTATAATTAGAAATATTACCGATATTGAAGTCGCTGCTTCTTGTGTATTGGGTGTAGTTGCTTATGTTGCCCAGATTAAAGTCGCTTGAGGCTTGAACATCTTTGCCGTTGATCCAAACTCTTGAGCCTTCTATGGTTGTAGCTGCAAGTTTTCCAGAGAAATTTGCGTTCCTGTATCTTTGGGAGCCATTTCCAATGTCAAAGTAATCATCGAATGTCGGGTACAAGCTGCCATTAACATTTAGATAGGCTATATTCAAGTTTGAAATGTTTCCAATAATGTATAAGTTTTTGTTGGCTATAATATTGTCGCTGGTTAGTGTAGAAGTTTGAATATTGCTTGCAACTCCTGCGCTCAGGTCGCTGCTTAGATTGCCTTTCTTATACCCGCTGGCTGCGTATTCTGCAGCATAATTTGTAGTGAAGTTTCCCAATGCATATCTGTCGCTTCTAGCATCATAATTGGTCGTGAAGTTGATTATCTTGAATGCGTTAGATTCAACTTGGGCATCGCTTCCAAGTACTCTCACATTGGCAGCATCCAATATTCCACCAACCTTCACATTTCCATCGTTGGCAGTGACGTTGAAATTTTTATTGACAATAAAATCACCGCTGATGTTTAAATAGCCGCTTATATTAGCATTTCCTATGACGGTAAGTCTTTCAGTTGGAGATGCAGTTCCTAATCCCAAGCTTCCTGTTATATCCCTTAGAAAAATATTGCTTCCGGTTATATTCCATAGCGCAATTGAATTATTTACAATATTTTTTATGCTTCCGCTCGTATCAAAAGTTACGTTGAGATACTCATTAAGTATCGTGCCCCATTCATTATTGTCTCCACCTATGTTTGGCAATCGTGCTGAGTAAACAAGGTATGCAGATGCAAGCAGGATAGTTAAGGCTAACATAAGTACTTTGATTTTCCTTAAATTCGGTGAGACTTTTTTCTTCTTCATTTTCATTGTTCTATGCACTATTTCCTTTTTTTCCTTAAGTCAGTGAGTATCAGGCTTTTGATGTATTCAGATTTGTCAACTCCTAAGCTTTCTGTTATTCCTAGGAGAATATCGTTCAGCTTTTCTGTTATTGTAAATCTAATTTCGGGCATTTGGTTTATAACTGTTGTAAATATGGATTAAATATGTATCAAACTCGTTCAAAGTTTATAAATTTTGCTATTCTTGCTAATTCGGCTTAGTGAAACAGGACTAATTTGCAGAAGTCAACTTACAATAGCATCCTGGAAATTATTTAATGAAGTCAGCCACTTAGTCTCCTTTCCATCAACAGTTGCATATGTTATTACAATATCATTTTTTATTTCATACCCGGTGAAAATGATAGAGTCGTAATTTAAAGAAGGTTTTAAGTTTAAATCCGCATACTCTTTTAGCTTAAGTTGAATTAACGGGTCTGTGAAATTAAAGGTGACAACGGTAGGGGCAATTGCCCCATTTATCACCTCAATGCGGAATACGTTAGAAACAGCCAAATTATTACTACTATTTGCCGTTATAAAAGTATAAAGGCTCCCGATAAAATCCTCAGCTGGAATAATATTGGCAATTCCATTTTGAAATGTGATATTAAGGTCTCCAAGGTTAAGATAGGTGAAAATAGAATTCTCATCAATATTCAAAAAATGGTTGCTTAAATTAATAGCAGCGCGCTCATTGATTGCGAGGGTTATATTTGGTATACTGCTTATGAATATTAGCCCGGTTATGTTAGTTAAGTTTAATGTTTGGTTTGTTGGTTCATCAGCTGATTTATTCTCAATAAGCATATTGCCTTCCGCAAATCCGGAATTTTCCTCAATAAGAACCAGCCCGTAATGCTCACCCGGGATTAAGTCCCTAAATTTTTCCCACGCTCCAGGGCATATTTCATTTATGAAATCCCATTGGGGGCATTTATATAGAATGTTTGCGGATGCAGTAGCGGTTAATTCAGCTTTCTCAAATTGTATATTTTTAAGAGCAACTGCATATTTTTTTGCAAAGCTTATGTTTTCAATTTGAACTTCGCCGGTTATATTCCCAATGCCTACATACACAGTGATTGGAGCTGTCAAATTTGCATTTTCAATTGTTAATGTGTCTGCAAAATTTTCCTTTGGTGTTACTTCAATGCTGTAATAGCCTGTATCAAAGTAGTGGTCTTCGAATACAATAGCATCTCCGTCTCGTTTTAGTGTGTACTCTCCGGAGATGCTGCCATGCCTGTCCACAATCTTCAAACCTGCTTTGTCCTTATTTTTTTCCTGTAAAACAGCATACTTTATTGAATCGATATGCAAGCTGCCTTGAGATACATTAAAAATCAATTTAAAACTATCACCAATTAAATTTTTCAAGTCGCAGGTTTCTGTGCAAACCCCTGTAAAATTCTCCGATTCCGCGTAATACACTGCGCTTAGATTAGCCCAGTTAGAGAAATATATATCAGAGTATGGGTTTGCGGTACTTAAGTTATAATCGACATATAATGCCCGGGCGCTCACAACATTGTTAAAAGTGGCACCATATTGGCCATAGGTCAGGTACAAAACCTCATTCCACGAATCTCTTGTCGGAATTAGCCCCAAGAAATTGCAGCATTTACTAGTGCCGTAACACAGGATTGTTTCGAGGTCCTCATCAAGAGAATAAACTTTCCATTCTGTGCAGAGATTTTCATCGCTTGGATTCCAGCTGAATTGAGTCATGCCAATGCTTAAATCAACGACTCCTGTCAAGGTTTCAACGCCGTCATCATCACTGTCATATGAGCTGTTTGAATGATACCTCAGGTCTACACCAATTGTCTTGTTTTCATCCTGTTGAGCTTGAGGATACAAGTTTGTCGATTCATTTTCTGTAGCATTTATTGCACTTCTTTTGGTTTTTTCCTTTTCGGCTTCATCTTTATTTTTTTCGGAGATGGATTTTTCAGGAAGACTGTCGGTGTCAAAAACAAGGTATGTTTTATTATTGTGCGACAAGTGGACCTTCGCGGATGTGCCTTCTTTGAATGATCCATCTATCTTCAAGCTTATTAATTCTGCGTTTTTATCCAAATTGAATAAATATTCAGAATAATTTCCGACTTCAAAATTGAGCTGTTTGGTGAAGTTGATTTGCTCAGTATCCGGCAATTGTCCCACTGCCATGCCCGTGATGCCGATTTTTGAAAATAACAAGCTGGAAAATACAGTCATTAGCATAATTGCGGGAATTATCGACTGATTTAGGCTGTAACTGGACCTTTTATTAAGTTTCTTGCGATTCGCAGAGCTTAGCAATTTTAAAATAACTTCCTCGTAGGGCTGCCTGGGGTGTACCTTTAGTTTGCTCAGGCGCTCGACAATACTTCTTTTGAGCTTGATTGTAGTTATGGGATTCATTAGGTATACTATAGGATAGTACAGTATACCATATTTAAATATTTTTTGGTTCGGCGGTCGTAAACCAGCCCCCAGTGATTAAACAAAAGCTTAAAATACTTTCAGATTAAGCGGGTCTAAAATGTTAATACCTGTTATATCAGAAACTCCAAAATTCCAATGCAGCGCTTGCGGCACTTGCTGCAGCCGGATAAGAGGGATAGTTCCAAAGGATGACATAGAGTTTCTCAAGCAAAATGCTTTCGGCAAACTGCCTGTTGTGCAGCTAGTTCCTGTTGAGCAGATGACATTTCCCCTGTGGGATTGGGAAGCAAAAAGATTTTCAGCATGGCAGCACGATGCTGATGTTGACGCGAGAATAAATCCGCTAAGGGCTGTTTTGGACCTAAAATCCGACAAAGCGATAATTTTAACTTATTTTATGGACTCGGAAACCGACGCATGCCCCTTCTTAAGGGACAGCAAATGCTCAATTTACCACACAAAAAGGGCTTATGTCTGCAGATTATTCCCATTCAACAGAAGCCCATTCAATAATTTAGAGGGAATGGGCTTGAAGCAAGGTTTGTTTGGCGAATGCGGAGCAATGGAGCATATTCTACCTGAATTGCCTGATAATTTCAATGAAATGATAAAATTTTTAAGTGAGGCATTTCCTGACGGCTCTTTCCTCAACGCTGTTCAAAATGACATCATTATAGAATGGGTAAACAAGACAATTATTGACCTGATGAGGAAAAAGATTATAAACCCTGCTATGAACTACCCTTATGATTTTTTGCTGAAGAGGATACAGAACTCAAAAAAAATTGACTTTACGGATTTTTTAGTTGAATGCGTTTATTCAGCAAGGAATGAAATGGATGATTTAATAAGCAAGTTTGACTGCAATGCAAACGCTGTCGAGAAATTAAGGCCATTTTTTGTGTCCCGATGATACTATCACAAGATATGAAGGCACTGGAGGCAAAAAGCGGTACTCCAAGGGCTGTTTTAATGGAGAATGCCGGCAAAGCCGTCTCTCAAGTAATCAAACAGAGATTTGAGCTAAAAGACAAGAAAATCCTTGTTGTTTGCTATCATGGCAATAATGGAGGCGATGGATTTGTTGCCGCGCGATGCCTGTGCGACGAGGCTGAAGTCGACGTTCTTTTTATAGGTGATGAAAGCAAGCTAAGAAAAGAGGCATTGCTCAATTTCAAGAAGATTGAGCATAATGAAAAAATACAATTTCTCGTTGACGATGAAGTTGATTTTGACGCATACGACATTATACTTGATGCAATTTTGGGAATTGGCATTCAAGGCAGATTAAATAGGGAAATTTCTGCAATAATCGATGATATAAACAATTCAAAGGCATATAAAGTTTCTGTCGACATTCCAACAGGCTTAGACCCTGATACTGGCATTGTGGTTGATAAATGCGTAAATGCAGATTTAATTGTAACTTTTCATGACTTAAAAAATGGGCTTGAAAAACTGCAGGATAAAACAATGGTTGTTGATATTGGATTACCTAAGTGAAATGCAACAAAATTTTGATGACAGGCTCCTTAAAATTTTGGAAGAAGAAGTTTTAAAGGAGAAGTGGAAAAAGAAAATTAGAATTACCGGGACTGTAACCGAAAAAAAAATAACTAAAAGAGGGAGCTTTATGTTTGCGATAAAAACAGAAAGAAATGAATATGATATAATTATTCCCAAATACAAGACAGATGAGTTTGAGCTTGCTAGCGGTATAAGCAAAGGCGACGTCATAAAAGTAATTGGCGACAGGCAAATAAGCGGGCTTGTTTTTTGCGACGTCATCCAGATGTTAAGCAAAATGGGCATAAACGAAAACCAGAGCCAATTAGAGCTGAAATGAGATTTCTAACAAAAAAAGACATCAATTTACCAGAAAGAGGGAAGGACAGCCACAAGGGTGATAATGGTTTAGTTCTTGTTGTCGGCGGCTCCGAAGATTATGTTGGAGCTGTAACTTTAGCTGGACTTGCGGCTTTAAGAAGCGGTTGTGATTTAGTGAAAATTATTGCACCTGAAAAAGTGGCATGGGCGGTAAATGCTTATTCTCCGGACCTGATAACAAGAAAAATTAAAACCCAGAATTTTAAAATGAAACATTTTGAAGTTTTGGAAAAAGAAATGGATAAATATGATGTTTTGTTGATAGGAAATGGCATGGGTTTGCAAAACGAAACAAAAAACTTCTGCAGAAAAACAATAAAAAATATTAAAAAATTAAAAGTTATTGATGCTGACGCACTTAAATCAATTTCAATGGATGATGTAGAAAATTCAATAATCACTCCACATTCCAAGGAATTAGGATATTTTTTAATTAATTCAAATATTGAAAAACCCATTATTGAAAAACTCAATAGAGAATTAAACATTATTAAAAAATCAAAAGCAATCCAACGAATAACACAAGAATTCCTGAATAAAAACAATATAATATTATTAAAGGGAAAAATAGACATCATAATTTCAAAGAATAAAATCTTCTACAATAAAACCGGAAATGCTGGCATGACAAAAGGAGGCACAGGAGATGTTCTGGCTGGATTGTGCGCGGGATTCTTGGCCCAGAGCAAGGACTTATTGCAGAGTGCGATTAATGCAGCTTATTATAACGGCTTAATTGGGGACATTCTGTTGAAAAAGAAAAAAGGGTTTACTTATTTGGCTAGCGATATGGTGGAAGAAATACAAACAGTAAAGAAACTAATAAACAATTAAATGGAATACCTCGAAAATTCAAATAGGTACTACGATTTGACTACGGAAGCTTATATAAAATATTTTGGAGAGAATTTCCATTTATTTTTGTGGCCTAAACATTTGTCAAGGGCGCAGGCCATAATGCATACAAACAATATGTTTATAGTAGATGGAAAATTGTCATCATCAAGCAAAGTTATCGACCTCGGTTGCGGCATAGGGTCTCTTGCTATCCTAATAGGAAAAAGATACGGTTGCGAAGTATGTGCCATCAACATAAATAGGCATCAATTAAATATCGCAAAAAATCATTCAAAAAGACGTTATCCAAACATTACATTCCTTTATAATGATATCATGCAGTTAAATCTTAACAAAATGTTTGACACCGCCTTTTTTATTGATGTTGAACCACACCTTCCAGACAAGCGCAAAGCCTTGAGCAATATAAGGAAGGCTCTATCAAGCGGCGGGAGAATAATCATGACAGCATGGCTTCAAAATGAAAAACCTAGTATGCTTCAAAAGGAATTCCTGATTAAACCATTTTGCAGATTAGGGGCATTTCCATATCTTGAAACTTTCAGCGGATACAACAAGCTATTTAAGCGAGAAAATCTAAGAGTAATCAAGTGTCAGGATGTAACTAATAAAGCTAGACGTTCCGTAGATGAGTTTTATCATTTTGCATTTCAAATTCTCAGTGGCTTAAAATCATTCCGAAATTTTCTGAATCTTGCAAAAAATTCTCCAGTACTTAAAACTCTAAGAAGAGGGGAGATTAGGAATCAGATGCATAACGCATTCCTTGGACCGATTTATGCAAAATTATGCATGGATGCGGGTGTTTTTAAATTAGGGTACTTTGTTCTTGAAAAAGTCTGAAATCATTCCTGTACATACTCAGTTCCAATTGCCAAGCACATCTCAGCCTTCTTTAATTCCTTGCCAAGATATGCTGCATGATCGAGCCTCTTGAACCAGTTTTTGCTGTTTTTCTCGCTGTAGTCAAATATTGCAGTGTATAAATCCTGGGGTCTTCTGCCCAAGAATTCTTTCAGTATGACATGATTGTAATCGCATATTGCAACCCCGATTTCGCCTTTATCCCAGTGCATCTTTATCAAAACATAGCAGCCATCATCAGTTTTGAAATCTTTATAATCGTCCCATTTTTTGACCTGTACAACTTCAAAATCTTCTGCTGTCTTCTTGTCCTTAACCCACGCTGGTCTCGCCATTGCCATGATGCAATGGATTTGTTATTTATTTAAAATGTTTTTGGTTTTGCTAACCCTATTTTTTCGTAAAAAAGCTATGCAACACTGCGGCAGAATTACTAAAATTACACTGTCCCTATTAAGTGTCCTGCGATAATGAGTTTTTAGTAATTGAGAAATTGTTTTGGAAATTCAACAAGAAAGTTCTTGACATATCTTTAAATAATAGTTCTTAACTTAAGCTGTCATGGACAGGCTCTTATTACAGGTGGAGGATATTTCAACTTCGCATGGAAAATTCAAAATATCAAGCGTCTCTTTCAGACTGAAAAATGGAGATATATTCGGTCTTGTAGGAAGATCAGGCTCCGGCAAATCAACCTTGTTAAAAACTATAATAGGGCTAAAGTTCCCGGATTATGGCAAGATTAGTGTTTACCTTAACAATAATCAAGTTGAATTGGGCGAACTGATAGGGTATTCCCCGCAAGACAATTCATTGTACCCATTCTTGACTATAGAGGAAAACATCAGGACATTCGGCAGTCTTTACAAAATAGAAAAAGGGATTATTGAAGAAAGGGCCAATGTGCTGCTCAGGAGACTTGACTTGGAAAAAAACAGGCGGAAAAAAATAACAGAGCTGTCTGGTGGAATGCAAAAGAGGGCTGATTTGGCTGTGACTTTGATTCATGCGCCAAAAATACTGGTTCTGGATGAGCCCTTTTCAGGATTGGATGTGTCTTTGCAGTCATTCATATGGAAATTTCTGAAAGAATTATCGCTGCAGGGCAGGATAATAATAATCTCCAGCCATATCCTATCGGATATACAGAAAAACTGCAACGAATTTGGCCTAATCGAAAAAGGAGCATTCTTCAATACAAGCCAAATCGCGCAAACACTGCGGAACAGCAGGGAAAAAAGCCTTGAATTCTTTTTGGAGAGATTGTTTACAAAAGACTTGATGCAGGAGGAATAAACACAAGTGCTGAAGACAATACCTTTAATCCAGGCAATACTTAAGGAATTCATCAGAAATTGGAAATCGGTTTTTATGCTGATAGTTTTTCCATTAGTTTTTATCAGCATGGTTTTCCTATCTTTCAATCCCGACGGAATACAAAAAATCCCTGTTGGAATTGCAGGCAAATATGCCAATTTCAGCATGGAAGATTACAAAGACACTTACTTTTACTATTTATCCCTGACATCATTTGAAAGCCTGGACGGTTGTTTGGACGAACTGAAAGGCTACAAGCAGTATGCATGCATCCAAATAATGCCGGGCAGTTCAATTACTCTCAACGTTTATTACGACAACACTAGGGAGCCGGTGATATGGGAGATTATAGAGCGGATAAAAAGCACTGTGGATATGCTGCAAAAGCAGAAGTCAAAGCAGATGGCCTCGACATTCTTAACAAAGTTTTCCGAAAACACCGGAAAGATTGACGATTTCAGGACAAAACTGGCAACTGCCAACTCAAGAGTGAACTCTTACATTTATGACGCAGACGCTTCCATTATCAAACTTGAAAATACAAAGGATGAGTTGTCTAATGCCTTAGCCGCTATGGGCAGTGATATCCAAAATCTTAAGCATATAAGAAACAATTTAAAAAGGCAAAAAGACAATCTCTACTCTTCGTCATTTCTTTATACATCAGGAATCGATAATTCCGCAAGAAATCTAGTTCTGTTAGGACACCCTGTCGAACAGCCGTATCTAGACTCGATTAGAAATCAGGTGATAAGCCTCAACAACCAGATGTATTCCTATAATTCCGTAGCTGATTCTGCTTTATCCGAATTGGACAGCAGGATAATGTCTTACGATGAGTATAACAGAAGGGGCCTCGCCTATTTGTCAGATATTGATTCCGAGGTTATGCAGCTTAAAACCGTAAAAAATGAACTAAGCTCCTACAAACAGGCGATAGGTAAAGCTGATGACGAAATAGCAGTAATACACCAAAATTTTAATGAGATTCTGGGCTTGGATGCCGAGACACTTGTCAATCCTATAATCATTAGGAATAATCCAGCTTATGTTCCCACGGTGAGCAAGGAATTGCAGGAGCAATACTTAAACAAGACCGGTCAAGATCAGGCAAAGGTTATATCCAAAGGCATCAACTTAATAAGCCTTCAGACTATTTTCCCGACTATGCTTCTGCTGATTACTTTGTTTCTTTCATTATTAATCTCGAGCTTTACATGCCTAAGCACTATAAATTCGTCAGTGCATGAAAGACTCAGGCTTGTCAGAAGAATTTTTGTGCACGAAATCCTCTCTGTTTACATTGCTTCGTTGATTATAATGGCGATGCCTATATTTTGCGTCCTGTTGCTGGGAAATTATCTGTTTAAAATCCCCATATTTGATAATTATCTGTTCATCTTGATAGTGCTTTTCATGCTTGCAAGCGTTTTCATATTTGTTGGCATGATGCTGGCTTACCTAATTAAAAAAGAGTCTATAACCCTTGTTGTAGTTACGTTCATACTGGCATTCTTGATTTTTTTCTCGGGATTCTTGCTGCCGGTTGAGAGAATGAGCAAATTAGCTTACTCATTAGCGCCTGATTTTCCAGTCAAGATTGTCCATATGGCTTTCAACAAGATAGTATTTTACGGGCGCGATTTTTCGTCTGTGAAGGACAACTTTTTCTGGCTTTCCATATGGTTTGCTTCACTCGCCGCCTTAGTTTTCCTGATAAAAAAAATCAGAGAAGTATAGAAAGACTTTGAAATAATCCCTTTTTTCTGAAACGCGCAGAACCGCAACCTTTATATACTATTAAAAAAAATATTTCTTAAATCAGTTTGAAAACTATTAAAATTAATATTTAAAATACTATTATAAAGGAGATTAAAATCGTAAAAATTCAAAAACTTCCTTCTGGCCAATTGGTAATCACCATTCCCAAGCTTCTCGCAGAGTATGAAGGCATCAAAAAGGGAATGGAATTGGCGTTCAAGAAGTATAAAGATGGATTTATCTTGGAAATTATAAAGAAAAAAGGTGATAAAATTTGAAAATAAACGATTTGGCAGAGATTCTTGGAAAAACGAGAGTTGAAGTTGAAGACATCCTTAATACAAGGGAGCTTGTAGAGTTGAATTTAAGCGAAAGAAAATTAAGGCGCAAGATTGAATCTGATGGATTCAGGATATATGAATAGCAAATTTTAAAAAAGGAAACTGCCAAATGCGCCAAATAGCAAAAAAGAGGAACAATGGCAACTGATGCTGAGCTTATAAAAAATGGCTTTGTAACTGACGGCAATAAAGCCGATAATGAAGTCAGCGAGGAATTTAGGCGAGAAAGGATAAAAACCGGATATCCAACTCCTGTAAGAAGATACAGGATTCACTATGAGGGCTACAATATATCAATTGAAGAGCCTTATTTCTGGACATTACATTACCTGAGATATTTTGGAGGCTTTCCAAGAATAGACAAAATTACCGATGTTTTTGCTGCTGCTGAGAATTCTGCCTTTTTTGGCGCATCACAGCAGCGGCTTGGACTGCAGCAGGATAAAGTCAGCCAGTTTCTTGCAACAATAGGGAAAATGGTGAGGGAATTATTCCAGTTGGTGAGGGAGATGAGAATTCTTGATGAAAGGCTGAGCTATTACGCAGACAGCTTCACCAACAGTCCCAGTGCCGAAAGCGCAGAAATAACCCTAAAGGGAATCTGGGTTGATTTGGTCGAGCAAGGTGCAAAAAACCCAGCTTCTGTTTATGGAATGGCCAGGGAAGTGCAGTTTACGACCTTGCCTGACTTGTTTTTCAGCACCCATCCAAAAAAGCAGGAAGATGTTGATATCGTTGTCGAGAAAGAAAGAGGTCAATTCAACAGAAAAGTCAGGGAAGTCCTAAAGAGAAAGCTTAGGGCATTTTTGGCATGGAAGGAGCACACTTATGAAGAGCTGAAGAACAGAAGAAAATTCACATTGAAGTATTTAAGGCAGCATTTTGAAATAATAAGAATGTATATGGCCTGGGTTAAGCCTTACCTGAAAAATATCCAGAGAATGCAGCTTGACCAGTCAAGGGTTGATACGCCAGATTTAATAGTTGCTTTTGAAAGCTCAATGATAGAAGTTGAAATACTGGCAATAAAACCATCAGGGACTGTTAACCAGTGCATTCTTCTGCACTATCTTTTCAGGACAAGGCCGGAGATGAGCTACTCTCAGGAGTACCAGCGAGGTCCGTTGCATCTTGGTAGGGTAGAGATGGACTTTAGAGCTTACGCTTGGAGCGACAAGGATATTGAAAATTACAAAAGAATGCGCGAGCAGGAAGACTTCCAATTGCTTGGCGTAATAGATGGCTCAGTTAAAGCTGCCTTGGAGGCGTTAGGCGATGAGCTTATGAGGTATCTAAAGGAAGCCGGCGAGGAGTTTGAGGAAAAGAAGGAAATGCCCAAACCGCAAGTAAAAAGGTCAGGCCCGTTTATGTCGATTTTTGGCGGCTTTGCCGAATTATTTACCTCGTTCAAAATGAAAAAAGAGCTTAAGAAAGCCAAGAAAAAACCATCAAAAACAGACTTAATGAAGTCAGCCATTGCAACAAGGGATGCGGAAAATAAGGTTAAGGGAGTTATGTGGAATACCTATCATCATTTCAAGAAACAGCATGATATGTTAAATTGGTAAAACCGCTGTTTGATACAGTAAGAACCATGCCCTTTAGGAGCGAGCAATTAATAACCCTTGGAGTTTTGTTAATTACAGCAGGTTTCTTCATAATATTTTTTGGAGCTTTTATCGGAGCAAAAGAGACAAATTCAAAAACCAAGATTGCGGTTGGCGGCTTTATCGGACCAATCCCATTTGGCTTTGGAAACGACAAAAAATTTGTTTGGTTTGTGGCAATCTTATCTTCAGTTTTGCTCCTGCTTTGGCTATTCTTAAACCTAAGAAGAAAAGTGCCCTGAGCTTGTTATTTAATCTTCTTTATCGTACTGGCCCTTTACCCTGTGCTTTCTAGAAGTCAAAATCTCATTGTATAATTTTTCATATTCCTCTTGGGAAGGATTTTTCTTAAATAATATTCTAAATAAAATGTACGCTCCGGCAATAACATATATGCCGATAAGGATTGATCTGTTGATTTCCATCGATGTTGAAATGGCATTCTTATATTTAAATGTTGGTATTTTTTTTAATACTGTAGTATCTTGAAGCACATTTTGTATAATGAATTTTTAGGATTTCAATACGAGTTCGGCAAAATTTAGTGCTCGGCTTTTTTTGCCTGCCATTAAAAAAAGCCTTGCCAATATATTCATTGTTTAATGAATGATTTTGAGGCGGAAATTAGTGGCAGAGACAATTTCCGCCGAGACTAAAATTTGTCGCGAAGCGACGGATTGAAATTTAACTTCATGATGCTAGATAATAACTATTTTTTGCATTTCAAAACCTTTAAATAAAAATGCAGAGTTGCTTTTGATATGGGACAATTAATAAGAAAAACTGCGCAGGCAAGCCTCACTACAAGATATGGCAAGTTTAAAGTTATCGCCTATGAAGACTGCAATAAGGTTCACCATCTTGCTCTTGTCCTAGGCAATGTTAAGGATAAAAGAAATGTTCTTGTCAGGGTTCATTCACAGTGCTTGACTGGCGATGCTCTTGGCTCATTAAGATGCGACTGCGGCCGTCAGCTAGAGAAATCGCTAAGAATAATCGGAAAGAATGGAGGCGTGCTCCTGTATATGGCGCAGGAAGGAAGGGGCATTGGGCTGATGAATAAAATTGCAGCCTACAATTATCAGGATCATGGCATGGACACAGTTGAAGCCAACCTCAAACTTGGGTTAAAAGCAGACGCGAGAGACTACACAATTGGAGCTCAAATTCTGTCAGATTTGGGATTGTCCTCAATAAAATTGCTGACAAACAACCCAAGGAAGATTGAGGGCATTGAAAAGTACGGCCTTAAGATTGTTGAAAGAGTGCCAATCATAATTAAACCAAACAAAATCAATAAAAAATATCTGGCAACTAAAAAGGAAAAGCTCGGGCATTATTTGGAGGAAAAAGGGGTGGTAAGGTAACAATTTGCATATTAAAAGAATTAACAATAGCTACTCAAAACCTCAATAAATTTACAGCTTTTCCAACATCTGCCTCTCCAATGAGGAAAATTGTGTCTGTATAACAGCTCAAAGTTTCAACAATATTGATGTTATTCTCCCCAAATAAAGAACACATATAGGCATAAGCTCCTGGCGTTGTTTCAATCTCTTTTGGACTTTTGATAGTGATTTCAGCAAGATTTTTGTTTTCAAGCATAATCTTATTTTTAAAGTATTTTTTTATTAAATCTAAAAATTCTTCTGCGGTTATTATTGTTATTGCAGATACACTTTCAATAATCCTGAAAATTTCCTTTCTTTTCTTAATCTCTTTCTCCAAATTAATCAAATTTTCAAAAAAAATATCTTTTTCCAGTACTATGGCTACAATTTTATTTTTGATTTCTATTTTGCTTTCCTTCAATATTTTCAAAATATTGTCTTCAAAAATTTCTTCTTTCTTCAGTTTTCTTTTAAATCTTCTGCACGCAATCAAAATGGCATCGAAATTTTTTTTCAGGTTTAAGTTTAAGTCTGAGGCTATTTGCCGCGACAAAGAGGAGTAGTTCAGCAGACCATTTTTGAGGCAGTCCTTTATCGAAGGGTGCCTTAATATGTATTCTTCTGCATATTTTGTTACGCTTGGCATTTTGAATTGAAATTTGATATATTCTGCGTTTTTCAATCCGCCTTCGGCAAAATTTAGTGCTCGGCTTTTTTTGCCTGCCACTAAAAAAAGCCTCGCCTATTATATTCGTCAAAAACCATCACAGGCGGGTTACTTATTTCACGCTTTGAATCAAGAGGTCGCTCTAATTATTGTTTATTTAATTTTTAACGGATCCTATATTGCCGATTTTAAGTTCGGATATATAAATGTTTTGTTTTGGACATTTTTGTTTATTTTTGTCTTAAGTGGGGCGTTAGGTTTAAGAATAAACGATTGAGTATAATTTTTATGAAACAAAATGCGGAATTTAATATGAAAACTGAAGAATTTTTTGAAAATCTGCTAGTTCAAGATTTAAACAACTGCAGCGAGGAATTGGAGTGCAAATGAAGCAAAAAGTAGTTTTAGCCTATAGCGGAGGCTTGGATACCTCTGTGATATTGAAATGGTTAGTTAATAAGGACTTTGAGGTAGTTGCATTCATAGCGGATTTAGGGCAGAATGAAGATTTGAAAGCTGCAAAAGAGAAAGCCTTGAAGATAGGTGCTTCAAAAGTTTATATTGAGGATGCAAAGGAAGAGTTTGTGACAGATTTTATATTTCCGGCAATAAGGGCAAATGCTGTTTATGAAGGCCGCTATTTAATGGGAATTTCATTGGCAAGACCATTGATTGCTAAAAAGCAGATTGAAATTGCGGCAAAGGAACAGGCAGAATTTGTAAGCCATGGCGCTACAGGAAAGGGAAATGATCAAGTTAGATTTGAATTGACATACATGACATTAAATCCGAAAATGAAAATAATTGCCCCTTGGAAAGATGCAGAATTTTTATCGCAATTTAAGGGGCGTTCTGATATGATTGCTTACGCTAACAAAAATGGAATTCCAGTGAAAGCTACAAAGGATGCTCCCTACAGCACTGACGCTAATTTGATGCATATAAGTTATGAAGCTGGAATTTTAGAAGATCCAAAGCTTACGCCAAGCGAAGATATGTTTGAAATGACAAAAAGTCCAAAAGAAGCTCCAGATAAAGAAACCATTGTAGAAATTGAATTTCAACAAGGCAGTCCTGTAAAAGTCAAAAACAAGAATGATGGAATTATTAAAACAAAACCATTGGAATTATTCCAGTATCTGAACAAAATCGGAGGCGAAAATGGAATAGGCAGAGTTGATATGGTTGAAAACCGCTTTGTTGGGTTAAAGTCAAGAGGTGTTTATGAAACTCCTGCAGGCACAATTTTGCATATTGCACATCGCGATATTGAAGGGCTCACATTAGACAGAGAGGTGATGCATCTGCGTGATATGCTGATTCCAAAGTTTGCAGAGATGGTTTATTATGGATTTTGGTACTCTCCAGAAATGGAATTCTTAAGGACGGCATTTGACAAAAGCCAAGAACATGTAAGTGGGACTGTGTATTCCTCATTGTACAAAGGAAACTGCATGATTATTGGGCGTGAATCAAAGAAATCATTGTACAACCAGGATTTAAGCAGTATGGATGTTTTGGGCGGCTATGACCAAAAGGATGCTTTAGGTTTTATTAGATTGAATGCTTTGAGATTAAAGTCAAGTTCTTTGAGAAACAGAAGATAGATTGCACATGCAAAAGGCACTAATCTTGAAACTGTTGGGGAAGGTACGAAAATGAAACTCTGGCAAAAAAATTACAAACTTAACGAGGAAATTGAAAAATTTACAGTTGGAAATGATTATTTGATAGACAAAAATCTAGTGAAATATGAAGTTTATGGTAGTATTGCTCATGCAACTATGCTCAATAAAATTGGAATTTTAAGTAAAAATGAGCTTAAAAAACTAAAAAAAGCATTGGTTGAAATTTTTTATGGAAGTAAAAAATTTCAAATTAAAATTGAAGATGAGGATGTACACACTGCAATTGAAAACTATTTGATAAAAAAATTAGGAAATTTGGGCAAAAAAATACATACTGCACGTTCAAGAAATGACCAAGTTCTCGTGGATGTAAGATTGTATTCAAAGGAAAAACTGCTTGAGGTGCAAAAATTAACCTTAGAATTAGCTTCTGCTTTAGTTAATATTGCTGAAAATTATAAAGATACACCTATGCCTGGCTACACACATTCAAGAAAGGCAATGCCATCTTCTGTCGGATTGTATTTTGGTAGTTTTGCAGAGTCACTTATTGACGATTTAGAAATATTAGAAGAGGCATACGAATTGAATAATCAATGCCCTTTAGGAAGTGGTGCAGGATATGGTCTGCCTTTGAATATAGACAGACAGCTTGTTGCAGATTTGCTTGGTTTTGAGAGAATCCAAAATAATGTTCTTTACGTTCAGAATAGCAGAGGAAAATTTGAATCTGTTATAATATTTGCATTAAGCAATATAATGAGCGACTTGGCTAGACTCTCAAATGACTTAATCTTATTTAGCATGGACGAATTTGGTTTTTTCACTCTGCCGGATGAATTCTGTACAGGAAGCTCTATTATGCCACAAAAGAAAAATCCTGATGTTCTTGAATTGACACGAGCAAAAGCAGCAAAGGTTGATTCAAATTTGTATTTAGTAAAGAGCATAATTTCAAAATTGCAGTCTGGCTATACCAGAGATTTTCAGCTTACAAAAGAGCCGTTAATAGAGAGCTTTGAAATAACATTATCCACATTAAAAATATTTAAAATTATTATAGAAAAAATAAAGGTTGACAAAGAAAAGTGCATTGAAGCTTGTACTGATGATTTGTTTGCTACAGAGCATGCTTACGAATTAGTAAAAAAAGGAACCCCATTTAGAGATGCTTACAAAGAAGTTGCAAAAAACATTGAAAATCAAAAAATTTTTTCAAAGAAAAATTTTTTTGCTAATGTTCAATCAAAAAAACATGTTGGAGCGACTGGTAATTTGGGATTGGGAAAGTTAAAACAACAAATAACATTAATTAATGCTGAAATAGACGCTGAAATTAGGAAATTTTATTCTACAATGGAGATGTTGTTAAGATGAAACCAAATTATTCACAAACAGCAATCGATTACGAAAAAGGGATGCAATACCTAGATAGATTAGGAATATCAAGATTAGAAGCTGAAAGAAATTTGAAGGGACTAGAACGTTTGGTAATTAAAATAGGTGGTGATTGCTTAAACGGCAATAATACGAATTTAATAGAACATATAGCCGTACTAAATCAGCTTGGAATTTATCCTGTAGTTACACATGGCGGTCAGACTCAGATTAATGTCTTAATGGAACGCTATGGTATTCAAATTGAAAGAATAGGCCAACAACGTGTCACCGATAAACGTACACTTGATTTATGCGTAATTCCGGCTTTAAGACAGGTTAATGAACAACTTGTTGGAGCTATAATAGATAAGGGTGGAAGGACAGTGACTTTAGCCGACCACGAGATAATATATGTAACTCAACTAAACAAAGCTTTAGGTTATGTTGGGCAACCTGTTGGCATTAATAGCCAGCCAATTGTTAAGTTACTAGAAATGAAATGTTCACCTGTTTTGTGGTGTATAGGGTATGATCAATACCACCAAGCGTACAATGTTAATGGAGATAGAATTCCACAACCAATAATCAAAGCTATTGGCGCTCAAAAACTTATTTCAGTGACTAAAGAGGGTGGAGTATTTGGTTCAGATGGCTCTACATTAATTCCAACCATCGGACTTTCAAAAATTGATTGTTTGATAGAAGGAGGTATTGTTAAAAAAGGGATGATTGAAAAACTACAGCAAGCAGAAAAGGTGCTCCGTGATCAATCATTAGGACTTGCAGACGATTTTAAAGTCCAGTTGATTCGCCCTGACCAATTATTAACTGAACTTGCAACGAATAAAGGAGCAGGCACAGAAATTGTAAAAGATTAGCTTATTTTCTAAGGTTTAGCTAGATGGGAAAAGTAGGAATATTTGGTGATACTGGAATGATCGGTCAAGAAATAGGGAAAATACTAAAATTACACGATCTTGTAGAGACTGAATTTAGGCAAAATAGCCAAAGAATTGAGGGAAATCTTGGAAAATGTGATATTGTATTTTTGGCAACTAAAGAGCAAGAATCATTGAGGTTTGCTCCAGAAATACTTGCACAAGGTACAAGGGTAGTTGATTTAAGTGGAGCTTATCGCTTAAAAAACTCTTCTGATTTTGAAAAATGGTATGGAATTAAACATCCTAATCCCGAATTAATGCAAGAAGCAGTTTACGGATTACCTGCTTTTTATGCAGATACAATTAAAACTGCAAGATTAGTAGCTAATCCAGGATGCTATCCAACTAGCATTATTCTTGCATTAAAACCCTTAAAGGGAATGCTGCAAGGGAATGTCTGCATTGTCTCAACTTCTGGGATTTCCGGAGCAAGAAGAGATGTGGAAGCTGAATCAAATGAAAGAGCTTACAGCGCTGGAAAAATGCACAAGCATGTACCTGAAATTCAATTTTATTCTGGATTTAATATGAATTTTTATCCGATTGTAATTGAATCTGTATTTAGGGGTATCAATACAAATATTGTTGCTGAGATATCAGATAAACTTAAAGGATTACCAGATGAACAAGCTTCCATGCAATTAGCAGCAAGAATAAAACAAGCATACAAGCCTGAAGATTTGGTCACCGTTACAGCTAACCAGATAGGGAAATATGGTACCCGTGATGTAAACCATACTCACAAGGTCGTAATTAACGTTCAAGTCAATGATGGTGCAGTGCATATTAATTCATTAATAGACAATTTACTAAGAGGTGCGGCAAGTCAGGCTGTTGAAAATATGAACCTAATGCTAGGTTATTCCCGGCTTCATGGAATTAACAGAGTATGCATTCCATTACCACTCCTACCCTGTTAGATTTAGCTATCCTTTTTATTGTTGTTATGTACAAATTCTTAAGTAGTAAAATTTTTAAATAAACTTTGTTTGCCTTGAAGCATGGTTAAAAATTACTTTGGGAGAGTTGATAATTTAGGTCTAGATGGTCATGTTTATATTTTAAGAACGCAAAATGGACCGAATGATCACGCACCAATTAAAGCGAGAATACGCCCAAGCGAAGTAGATCCTACTAAACCACTTGAAATAGGGATAGAGTCAAGTTAAGTGGGAAATAGATTTAATATCCTCTTTCTGCAAAATTT
>JBBSVT010000106.1:0-5309 GCA_038046685.1 Nanobdellota archaeon | reverse complement strand
TTTGGTGTTTTTATTGCTAAAATTAATATCATACTACTACTATTTGCTTTTTTTGCTTTTTTTGAAAAAATCTGCACAACTCCAGCTATTTATAAACCTTTATAAACGGTTCGGTTTCTAAATGATGTATATATCCCGCTATATTACAAATTTATTTTATTTATATCTTTTATGAAATGGCAAAAAAACTAATCGCCCAAGGAGCAGAAAGCAAAATTTTCCTGGAAAAAGGCGTTATAATCAAAGACAGATTTCCAAAGATGTATAGGATTAAGGAAATAGATGAAAAATTACGAAGGTTGAGGACAAAAAGAGAAACAAAAATATTGCAGAAATTACAAATAATCAATTTTCCAGCTCCAAAAGTTATAAAGAGCGATGAAAAAGAAAGTATAATTATCAGCAGGATTAAAGGAAAATTGGTGAAAGACATTTTGGAACAATTAGATTATAAAAAATGGTGCGGTGAAATTGGAAAAAAATTGGCGATTTTGCACAACAATTTAATCATTCACGGCGATTTAACAACATCAAACATGATTCTCAATAAAAAAATCTATTTTATCGATTTTGGCTTGTCATTTTTTTCAGAAAAGGCTGAAGATAAAGCAGTTGATTTGCATTTGCTGAAGGAAGCTCTTGAGTCAAAGCATTACAAAATATGGGAAGGCTGCTTTAAATGCGCTCTTGACGCTTACAGAAAAGATGCTAAGAATAGTGGTGCAACATTAAAAAGGTTAGATACTGTCGAAAAAAGAGGAAGATATCGTGCAAAAAAAAGAAATTGATGCTGTATTATTTGATTTGGACGGGGTATTGGTTGATTCTATCGATGCGTGGTTTTACGTAATCAATGATACGATAAACCAATTTGGATTAAAAACCGTCACAAAAAGCCAGTTTAAAAAGGAATTTGGCGCTCCAATTGAACGCGATGTCACAAGGTTTTACATTGGAAAGACGGAAAAAGAAGTCGAAAAGGCTTACAATGCGAATTTTAATAAAAGAAAAAAATATGTAAAATTGTTTCCGCAATCTGTCGAAGTGCTCAGGAAATTAAAAAAGCAAAAAATAAAAACGGGATTAATATCAAACTCAACTAAGATTATTGTTACAACTATTCTAAACAGTTTCAAATTGAATGAATATTTTGATGTAGTAGTTACCATGGATGACGTAAAAAGAAGAAAGCCCGCTCCTGATATGGTTCTGAAAGCATGCCGGGAATTAAATGCAAGGCCAAAAAACACAATTCTGGTTGGCGATACAAAGAATGATATGATTGCCGGAAAAAGAGCCGGATGCGTTACTGTCGGATACAAGATAAATGGAGATTATAAGATAAAAAATTTAAAAGAGATTTTGAATATCGTGACGTAAAGGAAAAAAATTATGATTGGATTTGTGAAGAGCATAACAACAATAAATTTTTCGATGATGAACGGGAATATTATACGTAAGAAGTTTTACGAGTCAGTTGGAAGGAGAATGGGTTGTGATTTCACCATTAAGAAAAGATGGTCCTGGATTGCTTGAGATGAAGGCTAGAGAGGTCCCAAAAGGACTTGTTATAGATAGAACACGTTAATTATTTAAAGACAAATAAAAAGTGATTTAAAATGAACCTTCAACTGCCAAAAGGAACGAGAGATTTTTCACCGGAAGAGAAGATATTGAGGGACAGGATAGTTACAACTCTGAAAGAAGTTTTTGAGCTGTATGGGTTTCCCCCTCTTGAAACCCCAGTTTTTGAAAAATTTGAGGTTTTGGCTTCTAAATACGCTGGCGGTGCCGAGATATTAAAAGAAACTTTCAGGCTGAAAGACCAAGGGGGCAGAGAGCTTGGCTTAAGGTATGATTTGACTGTGCCGCTGGCTAGATACGTTGGCATGAATCCATCCATGAAAATGCCTTTTAAAAGATACCAAATTGGGGAAGTGTTTAGAGATGGCCCAATCGCTTCTGCAAGGTATAGGCAATTTAGTCAATGTGATGTTGATGTTGTTGGCTCATCTTCAATTGCAACAGATGCTGAAATAATAGCTTTGATTTATGCTGCATTTTGTAAATTAAGTCTTAAGTTTGTCATCAAAGTTAATAACAGAAAATTATTGAATGACATTTTAGATTATTGCGGCATTGAAAAAAGCAACCAAGAAGCTGTAATTTTATCCATTGATAAACTGGCGAAGTTAGGAGTAAATGTTGTGAAAAATGAGTTAAGGGAGCAAAATGTGGATGATAAAAAAATTAATACAATATCGGACATAATAAACATCAAAGGAAGCAACCAACAAAAAATTGCTCAATTAAAAAATATATTAAAAGATTCCGAAGGTTTACTTGAGGTGGAGCAATTGTTAAATTTTCTGAAAAGTCTGGATCTTACCGCTGAGTTCGATGTTTCTCTTGCAAGAGGGCTCACTTATTATACGGGAACTGTAATCGAGACATTCCTGAAGAATAGCAATGTTAAAAGCTCTGTCTGCGCTGGAGGAAGATATGACAACATGATTGGTGACTTCTTGGGCAAAGGCAATTATCCGGCCGCAGGAGTCAGTTTTGGATTTGACAGAATCTATGACGCATTAATTGAAAATCAAAAAACAAAGCAAAAAACAAATACAAAAGTATATGTAATTCCAATAAAGGCATTGAATGAAAGCATGAAAATAGTGCAGCAGTTAAGAGATGCTGGAATAAATACAGATATTGATTTAATGGACAAAGGTCCAAGCAAAAATTTAGATTACGCAAATTCTTTAGGCATTCCTTATGTTATTTTTGTCGGGAAGAAGGAATTGCAAGAGAAGAAAATAAAGTTGAGAGATATGAAGAGTGGGGAAGAACAATTGTTAGGAATTGATGAGATTACAGAAAAATTGAAGTATTAGTTTGTTGGTAGTTTTTCTAATTTACCATTCTGTTGTGCTAACCAATCAAGATATGCAAGTGCGAATTTGCTTTTAGTAGATCTGACTATTCCTGCTTCATGCCTTGAAATTGCGTATCCGCCATAAGGTTTTTGATTTCCAAGTAATCCTGCCAATCCAATCCGTGTTAAGCCTTTTTCCTCTCGTATTGTTTTTGCTCTTAGTGAGTCGAAATTCCTAGATATTTTTGCAGACTATATTAGAGTGTCGGCATCTGCGACTTCTTTTCTTATTCTAGTTAGTAATATGTACAACCGCCTCTCTGAAATTCCAAGAGTCTCTGCAGTTCTTCTTCTATGACCCTCGCAGTCCTTCAAAACTTTCAAAATATACTGATTTTCAACATCTTTTAATGTTAATAGAGGTTTCACACCAGCAGAGTCTCCATTGCTGCCGTAACGAAGCAGCCTTTCGATATCAGATTGTCCTAAGATTTTTTGTTGGCCATTACTAGAGCGCGGAATTCCCTCAATCACCACTGCCCGTTCAACTAAGTTTTCTAGTTGTCTCACGTTGCCAGGATATGGAAGCCCACTTAAATAATCTATAGCTTCTGGGCTCAGGGCTACAAATTTTTTGTCTATTTCACAATACATGTTTAAAAAGTGGGCAATTAATAATGGTATATCCTCAGCTCTTTCCCTCAGAGGAGCAATATAGATTGGAATTGTATTTAATCTGTAAAATAAATCCTCCCTAAATGTCCCATCGCTAACCATATCCTCTAAATCCCTACTGGTTGCAGATATAAATCGAACATTAATTTGCTTGTTTTCTGTATCTCCAACAGGACGTACCTCTCTATCTTGAAGAGCATCTAGTATCTTGGCTTGCAAATATGGCGGTATATTACCTATTTCATTAAGGAAAACTGTTCCACCATAAGCTGCTTCTAGAAGCCCTTTTTTGTCGTAATTGGCTGTGGTAAACGCTCCCTTTTTATGACCAAACAACTCACTCTCTAATAGCCCATCAGGAATTGCCGCGCAGTTTACCGAAACAAATCGCTTATCCTTTCTATCACTATGGCGATGTATGGCACGGGCTACTAAATCTTTACCAGTACCAGTCTCACCTACGATTAACACAGTAGCTGCAGAGGCTGCAACCTTGCCTATCATTTCATAAAGAATTTGCATCGGGGGGGATCCGCCGATCATGCCGTATGTTTTGTATAATTTTTCTAGTCTTATCCCTGCATCCATTTCAAATCCTCAAATTAAGCAATTTTCTTTTTTATTTAAATTTTTTCTTTATAAACTTTTTAAATTTGTATCAATCACTTAGTTAAAACAACTACTTCCCCATCCTCATCTATCAGGACTGAATGCTCAGCTTGTGCTACAATGCCATTGTTGGCTTCAACCAGAGGAGGAAATTGGTGGATTATTCCAAGCTGTGTTAGTTCTCTTAATGCAAAGTTTGCCTTTGCTCCGAATTTTTTTGTGAGCCATCTTTTTGCAAACGGCAAACCTTTATAAGTTTCTAATTCCTTTAAAATCCCCCTAGTTATTAGGCTTCTTACCGGCTTCTTATGCTCAAGCAGGAATACTGTTGGCAAACCGCTTTCATGCACGATTCCAGCCCCTGTTGTTGCAAACG
The DNA here is from genome assembly GCA_038046685.1 of Nanobdellota archaeon. GTDB lineage: Archaea > Nanobdellota > Nanobdellia > Woesearchaeales > GW2011-AR4. The sequence goes on along the minus strand of JBBSVT010000106.1, from coordinate 774 downwards.
GCTCAACTGCAAAAGCCATCCCTTTTTTTAGAGTAGTCCTGTCTCCGTTATTAATGTTTGGGATTGTTGGGCTTGTGTGGATGTTGAACAAAGCCAGTCCATGACCGGATAAATTTCTCACCGGGTTGTAGCCGTAACTTTTAATTGTGTCATTGATCACTTTTCCAATTTCCCTTAATTCAGTTCCAACATTAATTATTTTTAAAGCCTCTTCCAATGCCATTTGCGCAGACTCGATTAAGTCATTATACCTTTTCGACAAGCTAATTGTATAAGCTGCGTCTCCAATTGCGCCATCTATGTGGACACCTAAATCCAAACTCACGACTTGCTCGTCAAAGATAGTTTTATCTCCCTCTTCAACACAAAAATGAGCTGCAATATCGTTGCAGGAAACCTGAACAGGGAAGGCGGGTTTTGCCCCCAATTCATAGATTTTTTTTTCTATCAACTCCGTTGTTTCCAGCAATGAGTTTCCTTTCTTAATCAATGATTTGCCATATTCAAGCGCTTCAGCAGAAATTCTGCCTGCTTTTATGTAGTTTTGTTTTGTTTGTTCATCCATCATTGTAATGCGACATATTGGGCTTTATTTAAGTTTTGCTAAAAATAAAAAAAGAACAAATACCATAATTAAACACAAATAATCTAGGAGTGGCGAACTGAAAAGCTTTGAGGGTAGTTAATTATAAAAAAGAGGAGATATTAAATATTCCTTTTTGTAAAATAATTTGAGCGCCTATCCACCAGTCAATAGACATGGTGGCATTACGG
>JBBSVT010000105.1:0-9297 GCA_038046685.1 Nanobdellota archaeon | reverse complement strand
ATGTGTTAATATACCTTACGCCTCTTTTTATGAGTAAAGTGCAAAAGTTTAGTTATAGAAAGATTTAAATACCTACTAAGTGTTTTGGTATTATGAATTTTGAATGGCTTAAACCCACCAAAAATAAAATTTATATTTCTATTTTGTTTACAACCATAGACTCTGGTAGAATGATTTCTAGACATGATTTATCGCTTGTTAGAATCACAATTGGCGTTCTTATTACTTTTGTATTATCCTACCTTATGGTCTGTGCAATAGAATTATATTTTAAAAGATATACCAAAGCAATATCTTCAGAAAAAATTAAGCCGCCCACTAAACTGCAACATTTTTTATGGGCTATTGGAATTATTCTTTACATTTTTATTTGGATGGGTTTAGGTAACTACTTAGAAAAATATGGAAACATAGGTATAGTTATATGGATTTTAATTATAATTGTCCCAATTATTGCTATTATTTATTACGGTTTTAAAAGTGTTGGAAGTTAAAGTCGAATAAAATCGTAATTGGTGAAATTATGCAATTCGACACATTAATATATATCAAATAATTCTTAACAATTTATGACTGATTTAATTGCATGCCTTTCATCAGGGGAGAAAAGCTGGGCTCATGTTGCCCGCTTAATAAGAGAGCAGGACTGGAAAAAGATATTTTTGATTACAAACGATTTTGGCAAGAATAATTTTAAGGCTGAAAAGGACATTGAATTTATAGTTGTTGACTTCCAAAAGCCAGTTCTTGAAGTAATTGAGAATATTAGATTTGGATTGAAAGGAAAAATCTCCGGTTTTGAGGTTGCACTAAATTTAGTTTCCGGCTCGGGAAAGGAGCATATGGCGATTTTGTCTGCATTGTTGAAGCTTGGAATTGGCATAAGATTAATAGCGGTAACTAAGGAAGGGATTGCGGAGTTGTAAGTTGACGTTAAGATTGAGGAAAATGAACTCGCCGAGCTAATAATAAAAAGATTTATATAAAAGATAAAATATATTTATAGTTATATTAGGATGAACTCAAAAATCAAAATTTTGGTTGGACTCTTAGTGACTGGAATAATTTTAATTAGTGGGTGGTTTACTTTCAACCGGCCTTCACCTGAAGAATATGGAGATACTGTTACAGAATTCTTGCAGCTTACTATTAATTCAGATAAGGAAGAGTATAAAGTGGGAGAAGAAATCAAGGTGTTTTATACAATTGAAAATAAAAACTCTGAAGGGATTGGTTTTTATGTAAGTGATTTTAATGGTCTTAATATTGAAGTAACTGATTTAGCGGGAAAAACATATAACTATTATTTTGATGTTTCAGCTCAACGATTTATGCTTCCTCTTTACCCTGATAGGTATGTGTTTCTTGAACCTAATGAAAAATGGAGTAGCAATAAAAGTTTTGCATTGAAGAGTGGGGAAATAAAAACATGGAGTCCAGGAGGTAACTTAACTTGGAAAGAACAATCAGGCAGTCTAGAAACTATCTATGATGGGCTTTATATAGATTGTCTATCAGGATGCCTTGAGCATGATAGTATATTGTTAGACCAATTTTCCAAGGGAAATATTCAAATATCATCTAAGTATAAAACAAAGAATCCGAATCCAACAAAGTATACTCTAAAAGATTGTAATGACGCCAACATTTCCATTGATATATTCCGAGAAGAGATAGCATCAAATGAAATATATCATAGTGTAAGTTGTGAGGGTGGAGCTTGTCCCGGACTTGATGACGAAATCCGATTAGGTCCTAGTCGTCTATTAGAGATTAATAATCTTGCAATATATTGCCAACATCATTCAGCTTTAGATAAAAATGCCTGGATAGGTACACTAAATTCAAATACAATCATGATACAAATAAAATAGTGGCTCGGCTGAAAGACGTGCCACCCATAAGCGAAGTGTAATGGGTGGGTAAAGGTTAACAAGGTCATTTAACTTAATGAATCTAAATCAGTTAATACTTCATTTAATGCCATCATCAAGCAACCGAAGGGATGGCATATGTTGCTTGCTGACAATTTATTTTTTTAATTTTCCTTCTTAACTCCCATATAAACCCAATAGCCAGCTTTTTTTGCTATAACTTTTACATTTCCAAAAACCTCTTCCATTTTTCTGCTTAACACTTTCCCTCCTTTATTATGCCTTGCGACCAAATGTAAACTTCCATTATTTTTCAAATATTTCTTTGATTGCTCTATTAATTGAAAGCAAATTTCTTTTCCTGCAACTTGCGGAGGGTTTGATAAAATCACATCAAAGTCATCTTGCTTAATTCTTTCATATAAATTGCCCTGATAAACCTCCGCTTTTACTTTGTTGAATTTAACATTCATCTTAGACAACAATACAGCTCTTTTATTTATGTCACTCATAATAACATTAGAATTATATAATTTAGCAGCCACAATTCCAAGAACGCCGATGCCGCATCCAATGTCAAGAATTCGGCTATTCCTGTTGATTATCATGTTTTCAGCCAGAATCAAGGTGCCCTTATCAATTCTTTCCTTAGAAAAAACCCCTCCTGAGGTGAAAAATTCAAAATCATAGCCACTGATTTTTTGCCTTATTTTTCTTATTTTAACCAGAGATTTCTGCTCGCTTGAATAGTAATGCTCCATTTCTCATGCTTCTTCCTGTGCCATTATGTTGTAAAGGTTGTACAAAATCCTGTCAACCCCTTTTACTAAATCAAAGCCATTGCCCTCAACAACTATGCAGTTATCATTGTAATAAGCCCTGAACTTGTCAGATTCTTTTATGTAAAAGACAAGCTTGTCCTTGTCTTCGCAAGTTACAATCGGTCTTGATTTGCATGCCTCTGTCTCGTTTCTGTCACATGCTGCAATTGGCTTTTTTTCAAATACTTGGGCCATGTGGGTGTTAAAATCGGCCACAGCCAGCCCCAAATAAGAAAAATCCTTTTCAGAAGGGTTAAAAGTAACAAAGAATTCGCTCTGGTTATTAAAAAATTCAGAATTTAGGTTGCCTTCAATTGGAACGTCCTTCAATTCTCTGGGGGAATAGCGCAATGCCAAGCTGTATAACTTTGAGCCTTTTGGGGATTTAAGCTGCGTATACCATAAATTATCCATAGTTACGAAGCTATAAACCTCTTTGTATACGTAGCCTTGGGAAGGCTTAAGCTTTCCTTTTAAATTTAAGATATGAAGTTCCTCTAAGGGTTTTGGCTCAGGCTTATTGAAAATAGTGATAAACAATATTGCCAAAAACAAAAGGACAATGACTGCTATGCTTATGATTAATACTTTTTCTGAAGACTTTTTTGGCTCTTCTTGCACACTTTGTTCTACATTTATCTCTTCAAGCTTTTTGTCATTTTTATTTATATCGGGCTCAAGCTTATCTTTCCATTTATCATACTCTTCACTATCAATAATTCCAGATTCAAGGCTTTCCTTCAATATATCAAGTTTACTTTTTGGCTCTATCATTTTAAGATTTCAAGCATTCCATACGCCAGCCTGTCTTTAACCCTTATGAAATCTGTATTTTTCGAGGCTTCTGCAATGACACAACTGCCCTCAATCTTAATACTTGTCATATTTCCCTGCCTGAAATACAGAACAGGAACAGCCAAGGTTGCGTCTTTGCAGGTTATAATCGGTATATCAAAGCTATTGTTTGTTGTAAGACCCTTTCTCAAAAAAATGTCATAGACTGCTAAAGTCAATTCCATTTGGTGCTGCGCGAGTGCAATTGATTGCCCGTGTGTGTCGTTCAAGTCATAAGTGAAGTCTATCTCCAGCTTATCCTTCAATGCATTGGAGGACTCGCCTTGCACAAAAATATCTTCAACTTCGCTAGGCAAAAAGCTGAAAGCAGCATATTTGCCATTTATTTTGGCTTCCCACCTGTCAGGGTATTTGGTAAACTTTATCCCCCTGTCCTTAACGTTTTCGCTTGCGCCCGAAAAACCGAAAAAAACAAAGCTGAAGGATGTTCCAACCATCATAAAGATAATGAACAATATTAGGCCCCACCTCTTCTTTTCCTTATTCTCCTTCATTTAGGGCCGCAAATAAAAGGACCTATTTAAAATTTTTGTTAGTTAGCAGTTTGAGCATCTATGGCTAAAAATAACAACATTTAAATAGAAATCTGGCTTAATATATATCGGCAACGATATATCATAAATTGATATAGCTGATAAAAATGATGGTTGGTTATTTAAGGCTAATTGTGATGAAGATTTTGGCAAACAGGAAACTGTCGGGCTACGGCTTAATAATGCAGATAGAAAAAGACACAGGCACTTGGAAGCCGAGCTTTGGCTCCATTTATCCGCTGCTGGAAAAATTATTAAAGGAGCGTCTGGTTGGAGTTGAAACTCATGGCAGGGAAAAACTTTATTTTTTGACAAAAGACGGAATTCAATATCTTGGGCTTATCGATAAGAGCAAAAATAAGATGGTTGACAAATTGATTGCTGCATGGAAAGCATTTGGCAAAATAACAGACAGGAGAGAAATGAGCTTCATGCTCGAAATATTCAACAGCCTGAAAAAAGGGCAGCTTCCATTTAAGGAGCTTAATCCTGAGCTCAATGAATTTAGAGCCGCAATGTTTGATGCTTATTCAAAAGGTAAAGACAGGAGGAAAATAAAAATAGTGCTACGAGAAACCATAAAAAAATTAAAAAGGATAAAATGAGGAAATCTGTTATAAAGCTGGAAAATGTCTGGAAAATATATAAAATGGGGAATGTTGAAGTTAATGCGCTTCAAGGCTTAGACTTGGATGTCAAGGAAGGTGAGTTTGTTGCAATAATGGGGCCATCTGGAAGCGGAAAATCAACTGCTGTAAACATGATTGGCTGCTTGGATGTTCCAACAAAAGGAAGAATTATGCTGGAGCAGCACGACATATCAAAATTAAGCGAGTCAGAGCTGGCGCAGATAAGAGGCAAGAAAATTGGCTTTATATTCCAGCAATTTAATTTAATCCCGACTTTGACGGCTTTAGAGAATGTGATGCTGCCGATGATATTTCAAGGAATCCCAGATTTTGCAAGAATGAAAAGGGCAGCAGAGTTGCTTCAGCTTGTCGAGCTAGGAGACAGGGTAAACCATAAGCCGTCAGAATTAAGCGGGGGGCAGCAGCAAAGGGTTGCAATTGCAAGAAGCCTGGCAAATAATCCCGATGTCGTTCTCGCTGACGAGCCAACAGGCAATCTTGACAGCAAGACTGGAACTAATGTCCTTGATTTTCTTGAAAAGCTTCATGGAAAAGAAAGAAAGACTATAATAATGGTTACCCACGACCAGAATCTTGCAAAAATTGCGGAGCGAATAGAATTTTTGAAAGACGGCAGAATAGTAAAATCATTAAATAACAACACAAGGAGTGATGTAAAATGAGAAGTTATATTTTGTTTATGGTTTTCATTTTAGTTGCAGGCATTGCATTTGGGGCTGTCAACACACAGTATATAGGCAAAGCGCCTGACCTAAGAATTGACATATCTATGCAAGACCCTGATCCCACCCAGCCCGGCAAAGAGGTCGAAGTAAGTTTTAAAATAGAGAATAATGGCACTACAGCCCACGAGGTAACATTTGAGTTTTTGCCAGAGTATCCATTTTCATTAATTCCTGGAGAAAGCGCTTCTAAATCAATTGGAACAATTGCAACATCACAGGATGGAAAGCAAAGCTTTATTCTGAGGTATAGGTTGAAGATAGCACAAGATGCCATAGATGGAAATCACGAAATTAAGGTAAGATACAAGAGCGAGGCATTTGATTCATGGGTGACGACGGAAAACTTAAGGATTAAAATTCAGAGCCGCGATGCAATAATTGCAGTGGACAAATTTGTTTCAGAGCCGAGCGTTGTGGCGCCGGGATCAAAAGCAAAATTGACTATATTGCTTAGGAATTACGCAACATCTTTGCTAAAAGACATTGGAGTATCACTTGATCTTGGAAAAAGCGGGGACGAAATAACTCCCTTTTCTCCGTTGGGATCTACTAATGAAAAAGTCTTGTCGTATATTGAGCCTCAATCCTCGAAGTCGATAGAGTTTGAGCTTCTTGTCGATCCTGAGGCAGTATCCAAATCGTACAAGATACCCATAAGCATAAGATATTCTGATGCACTCAACCGGAACTTTTCCAAGTCTAACATAATCACCATGATCGTTGGAGCTGAGCCCGATGTGTCAGTAGGAATAGACAGAACGGCAATTTACAGCGCAGGTTCTGCAGGGGAGATAACAGTAAAGATTGTGAATAAAGGTTTGCCTGACATGAAATTTGTGAACGTGAAGCTTGCTAAAGGAAATAAATATAGAGTAATATCACCTGCAGAAGTTTACATTGGAAACATAGACTCAGATGACTACGAAACTGCAGACTTCGTTCTATATGTTGAGAAAACTTCTGAAGAGAAAGTAGCGCTTCCGTTGACTCTCGAGTACAAAGATGCAAACAATAAGGATTACAGGAATACAATTAATCTGGAGCTGCCGCTGTACACTTCGTCTGAATCAAAAAAACTGGGGCTTGCTAAAGGAAATGGCAAGTTCTACTGGATTCTGGTTATTGTCTTGGCTGTCGCTGGATTTTTCGGCTACAGGATTTGGAAGAAACGCAGAAAGCATAATTAATTTTTAAGAATGCTTAAAGACTATGCAGCTTTTTCGCTGAAGAATTTAAGGAGCAGAAGGCTGAGATCATGGCTCACCATGATTGGAATATTCATAGGAATAGCTGCTGTGATTTCTTTGATTGGGCTGGGAGAAGGACTTAGACTTGCGATTATGTCCCAGTTTGGCTTTCTTGGAGCTGATGTTTTGGGCGTGCAGGCATCTGGACTGGCTTTTGCCGGGCCGCCTGGAACAGCTGTTGCTAAGCCATTAAGCGATGAATTGACAGAAAAGATAGCAAAAATTAATGGCGTTGAGGCGGCATTTAACAGGTATATAGATTCAAGCACTCTTGAATTCAATGACAGGCAGGATATTGGAATTGTAGGCTCTGTGCCAGAAGGTGACGACACCAAAATATTTGAGAAGATGGTGAACCTTGAGGCAGAGGAGGGAAGATTGCTTAAGAATGGCGATTCTAAGAAAGTAGTTCTAGGCAACGACTTCAAAAAAGATGACATATTTGGAAAGGCCATCAAGATTGGAGACAGAATTCTTGTGAATGGTGTTGCATTTGAAGTTGTGGGAATTCTTGAAAAAAAAGGCAGCTTCATCTTTGACAGAATAGTTATGATAAATGAAAAGGCAATGATAGATGTGCTTGGCATAGACAAAAATAAAGTGGATGTCATTGCAGTGAAAGTAAAAGACCAGAGCAGGATTCAGCAAATTAAGGAGGATATTGAAAAACAGCTCAGGAATGAACGAAATGTTGACAAAGGTGAAGAAGATTTTCAGGTTGAAAGCCCGCAGCAAACCCTTGAAGCATTAAACTCAACTTTATTTGCAGTGCAGCTTTTTGTTTACATCATAGCGGCAATTTCGCTTGCGGTCGGCGGCATTGGGATCATGAACACAATGTACACTTCTGTTTTGGAGAGGACAAAGGAAATTGGGATAATGAAATCAATCGGCGCAAGGAATTCCGCAATATTCGTTATTTTTTTTGTGGAGTCTGGTTTGCTGGGAATGATAGGAGGATTGATAGGAATACTTCTTGGAGTGGGTTTTGCCTATGGGGTTTCTGCCTTGGGAAGGATTTTATTGGGCTCTGAGCTTATACAAGCAAGCATAAGCTTATTTTTGATTTTTGGAGCTTTAATATTTTCATTCGCTCTTGGCACTTTGTTTGGCGTATTGCCGGCATACCGAGCTTCCAGATTAAACCCCGTTGACTCATTGAGGAACTCTAAATGAACATTTACGAAATAAAATATTCGCTGCAGAATTTAAGGAAAAGGAAATTAAGGAGCGCGCTTACAATTATTTCCATACTTATAGGCATAACAGCCGTATTTGCACTGCTTAGCTTTGGGATTGGAATACAGAAATATGTTGATGCGCTGGCAGATGAAGCAGGGAGAGATAAGCTCTTTATACAGGCAAAAGGCATTGGCGCCCCTGGGATAGATGAGAATTTTTTCCTATCAAAAGACGATGTTGATGTTGTGGGCAAGATAAAAGGCGTTGATGAAATAGTTGGAATGTATTTCAAAGCAGCTGAGATTAAATACAACGAACAAAAAAAATTTTATTTTGTGTCTGGTGCCAATATTGACAAGTTAGATTTCATAGAAGAAACATTCTCAATAAAAATAATAAAAGGGAGACCGCTTAAGGATGGTGATACAGACAAGACAGTGCTTGGCTATAATTACCAGTTTAAAGACAAGATATTCAGGAAAGCAGTGAGGCTTGGAGATAAAATAGAAATAAACGGAAATCGATTCGAGGTTATTGGCTTTTATGAAGAAATAGGAAATCCGCAAGATGACACAAACATCTACATAACCGACAAGGCATTTGAGGCCATTTATCCTGATAGAAAAGATAAGTTTGGATTTGTGATGATGGGGGCAAAAAAAGGCGTTTTGCCGTCTGAGCTTGCAGAAAAAATTCGGGAAAAGCTTAGAAAATATAAGAATCAGGAGGAAGGCAAAGAGGATTTTTTTGTGCAGACATTTGAAGATGCTTTGGCCACTTTTACCGCAATAATTAATGTTATAAATGGAATGCTTGTCCTTATTGCGCTTGTGTCCCTTGTTGTGGCTTTTGTAAATATAATGAACACAATGTACACTTCAATAATAGAAAGAACCAAAGAAATTGGGGTAATGAAAGCAATCGGCGCAAAGAACAGCGATATACTTCTTGTTTTTATAGTTGAGGCAGGCCTTATAGGTTTCATTGGAGGCATACTTGGGGTTTTGCTTGGTTACATCGTTTCAAGCATCGGCGGTTCAATAGCAGCTTCTTCTGGATTTGCTTTATTAAAGCCGGCTTTTCCGCTTCTCTTGATAATTGGCTGCCTTATTTTTTCGTTTTTAGTAGGGGCTGCAGCAGGATTTTTTCCAGCGAGAAGAGCGTCAAAGTTGAAGCCTGTGGATGCTTTGAGGTATGAATAAAATTATCGGTTCTTTGACCTAAAAAACATAGCAAAGTATTTATAGGAACAGCATTGTAATTTTTGTCAGTTATCCTTACTTCTTCCATACTTTTATCTATGTACTTTATTTGCAATGTGTAATCATTAACTGCACTTTCCAAATCTCTTTTGATTTTAACTTGACTTCGCCATTTGAACATTCTTCAACCTAAAATTTTCACCTTCTC
>JBBSVT010000104.1:0-16418 GCA_038046685.1 Nanobdellota archaeon | reverse complement strand
TATGGTTCTATCACTTTAACAAAAGGAAGTCAGCACACATAACTTGACTTTGCCGAAATAGGAGATTATGTTAAATTCTTGATGAAACCTCAAGGTAATATGGGGAAACCTCAAGGTAATATGGGTGTTGTGACGTGGTATCAGGTAATAACTAATCCACCAAAAAATGAGTATAGAGGCAATAGGACATCTCCAACTCAAGAACCACCAACAGAATGGGCGTATGGAACGGTACATGGAAGAGCTACACGTTGGGGCAGTAGAGATTATGTAGTTAGACCAGTTGGTGGTGGAAAAGATGTAACTCTAGAAGGAAGCGAAGATAAACTTTTTATTATAGGTGAAACAGTGAAATTCGCTGATGTTGAAAGGATTAAAGGAGACAGACCAAACGTAGCACGTATATATGAAGTTGCCCTAATTCAACAAGGGGATTTGGAAGACAGGTATCCTAGAACTCAGAAGACATTTTCTCCTTGGACTGATGCAGATTTGAGAGGCACAAGAGATTCTGCTAAATTACGAATGATTCCTGAGGAATTAGAAATAACTCCTGATGATTTAGAACTAACTGCTGAAAAAGTCAGAGATGCACTTGCCGGAGTTGATACTATCCCTGCTAAGGCACTTCTTTATCATGACCCTCGTCTTAAATTAAATTTATCAGATGGAGCTCTTGCTCTGGTTAGTAGAGAACAAAATTTAGCTCAATTAATCTCTTTTTTAGAAGAAGAGTGGCATCCTGATAGGCGACTTGGATTCTATAAAGGAAGTAAATCATACATAAGTGGAATAAGCCAACTTAGTGGGGTAGTTTTATACACCGCCCTCCCAAGGAGGATAAATGCTGAGGAATTAAGAAAACAAGGTATTGCAACTATCGGCATTGAAGGTATTATTGATTCAACCTTTTTTAGAAATATACACTTTGAAACACTTAGAATATTAACAGACAATTCCGTTTTATTATAAAATCAAAAACAACAACCCGAAAGATTTATTAACATGTTTATATTATTTCCTTTTTTTAATGACTGACTTTAAAGAAGCCAAGCTAATTCTTGAAAACGGAGAGGAGTTCAAAGGCTTTTCTTTTGGCGCAGAGCACAGCATTTCTGGAGAGGTTGTGTTCAACACAGGAATGGTGGGTTATCCAGAGTCATTGACAGACCCAAGCTATAAGGGACAAATCCTTGTTTTAACTTATCCTTTGATAGGAAATTATGGTGTTCCAGAAAAAAAATTTGAAAACAGTCTATTGCAGAATTTTGAATCCGATAAAATACAAGTTCAGGCTTTGGTAATTTCTGATTATTCTTTTGAATACTCACATTGGGATGCAAAAAAAAGCTTAGCAGAATGGCTGAAAGAAGAAAATATCCCTGCAATTTATGGGGTTGATACAAGGAAATTGACAAAAATATTGAGAGAAAAGGGGGCTATGCTTGGTAAAATAATACTCAATAATGATGATGTTCCTTTCTATGACCCCAACACCATTGATATAGTAAAAGAAGTTTCCATCGAGGAACCAATAATATATAATGGAAATAAAAAAAACAAAAAAATCGTAGTCATAGATTGCGGAATAAAGAACAATATCCTAAGAAATCTTATTAAGAGAAATCTCGAAGTTATAAGAGTTCCTTACAACCACGATTTTTTTGAATATAATTTTGATGGATTAGTTATTTCAAATGGTCCAGGCGACCCAAAGATGTGCAAAGAAACAATAAAAAATGTAGAAAAAGCTCTTCAGAAAAATATTCCAACATTTGGAATTTGCTTAGGAAATCAAATACTTGCTCTCTCTGCAGGAGGAGATACATACAAGTTGAAATATGGCCATCGCTCGCAAAACCAGCCATGCACATTAATTGGAACCAAAAGGTGTTTCATCACAACTCAAAATCATGGCTTTGCTGTTGACATGAAATCATTAAGCAATGAATGGCAGGAATTTTTTGTAAATGCAAATGATGGGACAAATGAGGGAATAAAACATAAGACGAAGCCGTTTATGTCAATTCAATTTCATGCAGAGCATAGTCCTGGACCCACTGACACAGAGTTCCTGTTTGATGATTTTGTTAAGATGATGAAATAATTTTATTTTTAGAATTATTAATTATAAAAATAATGCGATAGGAAAAAAACAATCAAATCAACAAAAAGGATAACTGTGTTTGAGCATACACTGGAAATCAATTTTAATGTAAAAACCCAATGAATTAAAAACAGAAAAATAAAAACAAAATGAATAAACCGAAAAAAGTTTTAGTGCTTGGCTCTGGCTCGCTTAAAATAGGCGAAGCTGGTGAATTTGACTATTCGGGCTCCCAATGCCTTAAAGCCTTAAGAGAGGAAGGGATTGAAACTGTTTTAGTTAACCCAAATATCGCAACAATCCAGACAAGCGAAGGCATGGCTGACAAAATCTATTTTCTTCCTGTCACGCCATATTTCGTTGAAAAAATTATTGAAAAGGAAAAGCCAGATGGAATAATGCTTTCTTTCGGAGGGCAGACGGCATTGAATTGCGGAGTTGAATTATCTGATAAGGGCATTCTTGAAAAATATAAAGTAAATGTTCTTGGCACACAAATTGATACTATCAAAAATACTGAGGATAGGGACCTATTTGTGAAAAAATTGAATGAAGTAAACCTCAAAACTCCGGAAAGTGAAGCGGTAAATAGCGTTGAACAGGCTGTTGCAGTTGCTGAAAGATTAAGGTATCCTGTCATGCTCAGAGTTGCGTATGCATTAGGCGGTCAGGGCTCCGGCGTTGCTCTCGACGAAAAAGAACTGAAAAATAAGTCAAAAAGAGCCTTTGCCTACTCTAATCAGATTCTTGTTGAAAAATACCTTGGAGGATGGAAGGAAATAGAATATGAAGTAGTGAGAGACACTTATGATAATTGCATCACAGTCTGCAACATGGAAAATTTTGATCCTATGGGCATTCATACTGGGGAAAGCATCGTTGTTGCTCCTTCCCAAACCCTGACAAATAGCGAGTACCATAAACTGAGGGGTATTTCAATCAGGGTTATTAGACACCTTGGGATTGTAGGCGAATGCAACATTCAGTTTGCTCTTGACCCTTATTCTGAAGACTACAGAATCATTGAGGTAAATGCACGGCTTTCAAGAAGCTCTGCTTTGGCTTCAAAGGCAACAGGTTATCCATTAGCTTTTGTTGCTGCAAAACTCGCATTGGGCTATTCCCTAATTGAGCTTGAAAATATGATAACTAAGGTTACAAAAAGCTGCTTTGAGCCTGCTTTGGACTACATTGTTGTAAAAATACCAAGATGGGATTTACAAAAATTCAGGAATGTAAGCTTTGAGATTGGAAGCGAGATGAAAAGTGTAGGGGAGGTAATGGCAATAGGCAGAAAATTTGAGGAAGCAATCCAGAAAGCAATAAGGATGCTTAATCTCAATCTTCATGGATTGGTCGGAAATAATTTGAGGTTTAATGACTTAGAAAAAGAACTAAAAACACCGACTGATAAAAGATTGCTTGTCATTGTTGAGGCAATCAAAAATGGAATTTCAATTGATAGCGTTCATGACCTAACCAAAATCGACAAATGGTTTTTGCACAAGATAAAGAATGTTGTTGAGACAGAAAAGGAGTTATTGAAATACAGCTTGAGTGATATTTCAAAAGAATTGCTCAGGCAGGCAAAACAGCAGGGCTTCTCTGATTTTCAGATTGCAAAATTGCTGTTTAAGGATAAAAATAATATGGAGGAAAAGTTGCTGCAGGTCAGAAATTTAAGAAAACAACAAAGAATATTGCCAGTGGTTAAACAAATTGATACTTTGGCTGCAGAATATCCAGCAATTACAAACTACCTTTACCTTACATACAATGGAGAAGAAGATGATATTGAATTCAAAAACAGGAATAGCGTTATTGTTCTGGGCTCAGGAGCTTATAGGATTGGAAGTTCTGTCGAGTTTGACTGGTGCTGTGTAAACACCGTTTTTACTCTGAAGAAGCTTGGATATTCCGCAATTATGATAAATTATAATCCTGAAACTGTCAGCACTGATTATGATGTTTGTGACAGGCTTTACTTTGATGAATTAAGCTTTGAGAGAGTACTTGATATTCACGAAAAGGAAAACCCTTGCGGAGTAATAATATCAATGGGTGGCCAGATTCCGAACAATTTAGCTATGCGTTTGCACAGGCAGAACGTAAAAATACTTGGAACAAGCCCACTAAACATAGACAATGCAGAAAACAGGCACAAGTTTTCTGCCTTGCTTGACTCGTTGGGAATAGACCAGCCAGAATGGATCGAGGCAAAATCGATAGAGGAGGCAGACAAATTTGCAGGAAGAGTTGAATATCCTGTTTTAATAAGGCCTTCTTATGTTTTAAGCGGGGCTGCAATGAGTATTGCTTCTAACAGAAGGGAACTTGAGCAATACCTGCAAAAAGCAGCCGAGGTTTCAAAAGAGCATCCTGTTGTGGTAAGCAAATTCATAACAAATGCCAAAGAGATAGAGATAGATGCAGTTGCTCAAGATGGCATAGTTGTGATTTACGCAATATCTGAGCATGTTGAAAATGCAGGTGTCCATAGTGGTGATGCAACAATGATTTTGCCGCCGCAATACACCTATCTTGAAACAATTAAGCGAATCAAGGAAATTACAAAAAGCATTGCAAAGTCATTGAAAATAACAGGTCCATTTAACATTCAGTTTATTGCAAAAGACAATCAAATCAAGGTTATAGAGTGTAATTTAAGAGCCTCAAGAAGCTTTCCTTTTGTTTCAAAGGTTACAAAATATAATTTCATTGACTTAGCAACAAAATCAATGCTCGGGATTGATATACGTGGAAGATATGACACCATTGACTTAGACTATGTTGGGGTTAAAGCACCTCAGTTTTCATTCTCAAGATTGCATGGAGCAGATCCAGTTTTAAGTGTTGAGATGGCATCAACTGGTGAAGTTGCTTGTCTGGGCAATGATGTTAATGAAGCATTTCTTAAATCGCTTTTATCTGTGGGCTTTGTTATGCCCCATTCGAATGTTTTACTCTCAACAGGTCCTATAAAAAGTAAGGCATATCTGCTTGAAAGCGTTAAAAAACTAGCAGAAATGGGATTCAACCTTTATGCTACTGAAGGAACTGCTAAATTTCTTGGGCAGAATGGGGTTAATTCAGAAGTATTGCATTGGCCGCTTTATAACAAAGAACCCAATACAATAACTTATCTTCAAGAAAGGAAAATTGATTTAGTCATTAACATACCAAAAAGTTTAGAAGAGGAGGAGCTTACAAATGATTATTTAATAAGAAGAAAAGCAGTTGATTTTAATATTCCATTATTGACCAATGCGCAGATTGCTAAACTGCTTATTGAATCTATTTATAAAAAGAAGATGGAAGAACTTGAGATTAAGAGTTGGGATGAGTATTGAAAAACCACATATAGGCTTTTACTTCGTAGGCTCGGTGCGCATAACAGCGATCGCATACGCTATTCTCAATCGAATTTTCACTTTAAGAATAAGGGATTTCCTAATTTATTGAAGGGGAAAATTTCTAAAAGAAATCAAAACTTATTTTGTAGTATTCTTTATAAGAGTAACTGTGTAACTTTGATTGGGGTCTCTATTACCGAAGTTTATTTGAAGCTTCCAGATTTGATAACCTTTACCTCCATAATCATCTTTAACTAAAATTACTCCCCGTGGAACACTTCCACCCATTATTGTAGATGTTGCTCCTCTTGTATTAAATGCTCTTGCTAAATTCACCACTTTCAAATAACTATAATTTAAAACGAAACATTTATAAATAAAGGTAAATAAACTTACCAAATGGTAAAAAAAATTACCAAATTTAAGATTATCGAGCATTTTTTGGCTGACTATGGCAGAAGATACTATATAAGGGAACTGGCCTCTATACTTAAAAAACCTCACCAAACAATAAAACCATATTTAGAAGCATTGGTTAAGGAAGGAATATTAACTAAAAACATAAGGAAAAATGTTACTGAATATAGCATTAATTTCAAAGATAAAAGAATGTATGATTATTTAGTTATTGCCGAAAAAGAAAAGCTAATTGAAAGACTACAAAACGATACCTACTTAATGATTTTATTTGAAAAACTTTCAGTTTTTTTTAGAGATGATACTTTCATTATATTTGGCTCTGCTGTTGATAAAATTCAAGAGGGTTCTGATATAGATTTATTGGTTATAGGAAAGCAAAACACAGCTATGCAAATAGCAGATTTTGAAAAAATATACAATAAGAATGTACATAAAATTCAAGTAAAAAATCTAGAATCACCTAATTTAACATTTATCAAAGAAATTTACAAGAAACACCTTATTTTTAACAATACAGAGGATGTTATAAGATTTTTTGGCAGTCTTTATGAACAAAATAAACTGGTGTAAAAAGCAAGAAAGGGGTATTAAGTTAATTGAACCAAATTCAAACTTAAGTGAGGAATATTACCAAAATGCAGAAGAGAGTCTAAAAGTGCTTAGAAGCATATTTGCAACCAAATCCAATATGTGGCTAGCAACTACAAAATACTATATTGAGTATTTTGCTGTTTATTCTGTATTAATGAAAATAGGAATCAAGTCTGAGATACATGATTGTACAATAGAAATAGCAAAATTTCTGGAAAAAGAAGGCATTGTAAAATATGGAGTAGCTAAAATTCTAGAAGGTGATAAAGAAGTCAGAATAGACAATCAGTATTATCTCAAAAATATACCTGTAAATATCAACTTTGAAGAACTCTCAGAATTTATGGTTTCAATAAAAGAGACTTTAAGTAAACTTGATGAGCGAAAAATAAGTGAGTTAAGAGAAAAATTTGACAATATTTAATGCGCAGATTACAAAACTGTTTATTGAATCCATTTATAAAAAGAAGATGGAAGAACTTGAGATTAAGAGTTGGGATGAATACTAGGATTTTCATTGTCTTATTTTAGTATCTTGTTACTGGATGCGCTTCTCTAACTAAGCTTTCAAGCACTATATTAGCTTTGTGAGGATGCCCAGTTCTAAGGAAATAACTTACGTCGACTAAACGTGATGCCATACGCCTGTGTAATGCAGGATTGAAATCATTAAACGGCCTTTTTTTATACTTGTCTTTGCTGATATGTTGATCGATTGCAGTACTTACCATATTCCTTAGCTTACTAATAGTTAAAGGATTAATATCGTTTAATTGGCCAGGAATATTAGCCCACAATTCCTCATTAGTCATAGGTTTACTTCTATAGCCCCTATCCGCAGAGCTCATTGCTTCAAACAAGTCGGCAACTCCTATTACATCCAATAATTCTTTAATAATGCGCTCTTTTTCAGCTTTGCTAAGGCAAGTTATACTAAATGACAATCTTTCAAATTCTGAATCATATGGATATGGTTTTTTAGCTCCTCTGTGATGGGATAAAGCAACATACGCAGCTTTTGGAGGTGTCATTCCATTTAGCGGAACTATATCATTCAAACAATATAATCCATACTCAGTATGAAATTCAATAACCTTTCTTTCTTCAGGAGATAAAGAGTCAGGCTTATACAGTATTTCTCTGGGAACGGCAAATTTACCTACATCATGCAAAAGTAAGCAAACACCTAATTCGCGCAGTTCATGGTCAGATATCTTAAGCTCCTTATATAAGGCCTTTGCCAGTCCCATTCCAATGCATGCTGTTCTAATACCGTGCTGACCCAAATCCGGTTGATCTTTAAGAGCAACAGTGCGCATATACCACCTGGCTATTGGTTCTTTCAAAATACTTGCCATAAGAGGACCAATCTTAGGATTTTGTCCAAGCATTCGGTATAATGCATCATTAGCAAATGGAGCGTAATTTTCAGGTGAATTTAATGCATCTTCTATTAACAACGTATTATTTCCATTCGCTTTTTCCTGCCCAACATTAGTGCCTGCATAAACTGGTGCCATTTAACCTCCTTACAATTAAATCTCTACCCCTTCTAAATGCCCTTAATATATTTACTACTTTTGTGTAATGAACAAAGAATGGGTTATTTATAAATATTTCGATATATTAACTACTTAATAATAGCTAATTCTAAAACCACACATTTAAATATTAATTATAAAATACGCTAACTGGGGTTTTATTTTGATATCTCACAAAAGACACATGGAGCTAGCCATTAAGCTTGCTGAAAGAGGTCGCGGCTTGACAAGTCCAAATCCAATGGTTGGCTGCATCATTGTAAAAAGAGGCAGGATAGTTGGAAAGGGCTTTCACAAAAAGGCAGGAACAGAGCATGCTGAGGTAATTGCGCTTAGCGATGCCGGCAAAAAAGCGATAAACTCCACATTATATGTTAACTTAGAGCCATGCTCCCACTGGGGAAGAACGCCTCCGTGCACTGAAAAAATTGTCGAGTCTGGAGTAAGGGAAGTAATAATAGGCATGAAAGACCCGAACTCTCTGGTTGATGGCTACAGGGAATTAAAATTTCGCGGCATAAAAACAAAAATTGGCATTCTGGAGAAGGAAGCTAAAAAATTGAATGAGGCTTATGTTAAGTACACTAGAACAAAAAAGCCTTTCGTCATTCTTAAGCTTGCGATGAGCGTTGACGGGAAAATTGCAACCACAACAGGCGATTCAAAATACATCACAAGCAAGGAGGCAAGGACTTATGTACATCAGCTAAGAAGCGAAGTCGATGCTGTGATGGTTGGAATAAACACAGTATTAAGGGATAATCCAGAACTGACCACAAGGCTGTACAAAGGCAAAGACCCATTAAAGATTGTAGTTGACAGCCGCCTAAAAATACCAAAAAGCTGCAATTTGATGAAAGATCCTGCAAAATTGATTATCGCAACCACCAATAGGACTTCCAAGCCTAGCATAAGGAGATTGCAGCAAAAAGGGGTTAATGTTATAATAACCAAATCAAGAAAAGGGCTTGTAGATTTGCAGGACCTAATTATTCAGCTCGGAAAGCATGATATCACAAGCATAATGATTGAAGGCGGCTCTCATCTGAACAGCTCTGCAATAAAAGATGGAATAGTTGACAAAGTTATGGTGTTCACTGCGCCAAAAATCATCGGCAACGGAATAGGGGCTATTGAAGGGCTTGGAATCACTAAAATAAACAATGCAATTGAACTGAAAAATACCTTTTGCAGAAGAACGGGAAAAGACATGCTTATCGAAGGCTACCTTTGAAATATGAACCTTAATTTTAATCTAAAAAGAAAAATAGAAGCTGTAATTGAAGATTTTAAAGGAGGAAAATTTGCTATTGTCCTTGATGATATGCAAAGAGAGAATGAAGCCGATCTAGTTCTTGCGGCAGAAAAAGTTACACCTCAAAAAATAAATTTTATGATTAAGAATGCCCGTGGCTTAGTTTGTGTTCCAATGCTCAGCAAAAGATTGGATGAATTAAACCTGCCTTTAATGACAAAAATAAATACAGAGTTTACAAAATGCGCCTTTACAATTTCTGTCGATTCTAAAAATGGCACAACTGGAATTTCCGCTTTTGATAGAGCTAAGACAATAAAGGCTTTAATTGACAAAAAAACAAAGCCAGAAGATTTAGCAAGGCCAGGGCATATTTTTCCATTAAGATGCGATGAAAACGGATTAAGTAAAAGAGCAGGTCATACAGAGGCAGCGATTGAATTAACCAAATTAGCAAAGCTTTACCCTGCTGCAGTTATTTGCGAAATTATTGGAGAGAATGGAAGAATGGCGAAGATGACAGAGTTAAAGAAGATGGCTGAAAAATTTGGTTTGAGGATTATTAGGATAAGGGAGTTGGTTAATTATATTAAATTAAAGACGCAATAATCTCTCAAATTTAACGATTTAATGCCTTTTTTCCATTTTCAAAGAAAAGTTTTTCTATCTCTTTAGTAAATTCATAGTAATCCTTCTCCTTAAGGTCTTTAATTATTTGCTTCATTTCTTTAGAAGAGATTATATTCTTATTCTTGCATTCCATCAAAAATGCAGGTACGCTAACAACTTTAACATGATTTTCTTTCGCAAAATCTCTAGCAGCTCTATCGTCAATTAATATTTTGTCGTTTGTTTCCTTTGCTAATAAAAAACATCCTATCTCCCCTTTGCCAAAAACACTTATCTCTTCTTTTTTAAAGTATTGGGTTGAAGTATTAAGATTAACATTTTTAACTAAAATAAAGGAATCTTCTGTTAAATCTTCTTCCTTAAAGACAAATAAATGCGAAATCTTTTCGAAAAAATTGGAATTTTGAATTTCGCCGTAAACTGTCGAGGGAACAACAAATTTTTTAATATTCAAAGATTTTAGAATAAGTTTTAGCCTATTTATCTTGGAAAAGGAACTTAAAAAGTCCGTATCAACAATAACCATTTTAAGACCTTAAATCTTTCAGTTCGTCTTCAACTTCTTTCCTTGTTTCTGCTCCTCTTCTGACTTTTATTCCTTTCTCAACTAAGATTTTCTTCATGTCTTCGTAATTGATGTCTGCAATCTCTACAGCTTTCCCCAGTGATATCTTACCCTGCTTATAGAGAACGGTTGCTACAGCAATCCTAAGGTCTTTTCTTGCTGCCAAAATAGTTCTCATAGCATCTCTTAAGAATTCAGAAACGCTGTCATAGTATCCAGTTTCAGGAATTGCCCCCAACTCTAACCTCAAAGTTTTCGGGACAGTAAAACTCATTGTTTCGCTTTTTGCTACCATTCGGGCTCACCAATATTGCAGTATTGTTGTAATATTATTTAAGCTTTTCGGTTTTTAATGCCGGTAATTATAAAAAAATTTATATAGGATATTAATTAACATACTTTAAAATGGCACAAACTTTGTATGATGATGTTTTGAGGGTGGAAAATACTTACAGAAAACTGGCTCTCAGAAAATTGCCTTCATGGGATAAAGGGGATGTTGTGTTAATGAATTGGTTCGATTGGTGGTACACTCGTAGTTCTACTGTTCGTAGGGTGATGGATGGCAAAGATACTTTTAATGGACTACTCGCTGAGGCAATTAAAAGACCTGAAATTGACCCAGATTTAGAAGAATGTATTGGGAAGTATTATGGTAGTTGGCCTATAAAAACCTTTGGAGAAGGTGTTCCTCGTGGACTCGCTGTGGGAGGCGCAGCAGGAGGCGTACTTGCAATTGCTGTATCAACCAGTGAAGTTGGACGCAGAGATTTCCGCGAAAGTCGGAGGGATTTCCTCAAAGGACTTGGCTATTCTGTTGGCGGTTTGACACTTCTTGGCGGATTAAATGCTATAGTAAGTGTTTCAAATATAAATAATATACAAGAGGATGCCGCACAAAGAGCACATTATCTTCAACAAGTTTATGATAGAATTTTTCCAGTACCCAACCAAAACCTTTAAATCATTCCATTTAAATTAATCCCATAATGGACATTTTTAAAAACTCAATATTCCAATTTCTCAAAAAAGAAACAAGTCTTGAAAATATAGAATTGGAAGTCCCTCCAAATCCTGAGATGGGTGATTATGCTTTTCCTTGCTTTGCCCTGGCTAAAGGATGGAAAAAAGCTCCAAATGAAATTGCGCTGCATCTGAGCGAAAAGTTCAAGCCGAATGAACTGATTAGTGAAGTCAAGGTAATAGGCCCTTATCTAAATTTCTTTGTTAATAAAACCAAAATTGCAGAAGAAACAATAAAGAAAATACTGAAGGAAAAAGAAAAGTATGGAAGCGGCGGCATTGGAAAAAATAAAAAAATTTTGGTTGAGCACACAAGCATAAACCCCAATGCCTCCCCCCATGTAGGCAGGGCAAGGAATGCATTAATAGGAGATTCAATTGTAAGAATTCTAAAGTTTCAGAGCTATAAAGTAGAAACTCATTATTTTGTAAATGATGTTGGCAAGCAGATTGCAATGCTGGTTTTGGGAGCAGAAGGAAAAAAAAATATCGATTTTAAAGATTTGCTAAGTATATACATTGAAATAAACAAAAAAATTGAAGAAAATCCCGAGTTGGAAAAAAAGGTTTTAGAATTATTGAATCTGCTGGAAAAAGGGGACAGGAAAACAAGAAAAAAGTTTGAAAAAATAGTCAAAACCTGCGTTAAGGGCCAGGTAAATATTCTTTCTGAGCTTGGAATCAAGTATGATTTCTTTGATTACGAGTCTAAATATTTAAGGGACAAGAAAACAGATGAGGCATTAAAACTGCTGGAAAAAACAGGCAAGCTTTTCATTGACGGCTTTAACAGATGGGTCCTTGACCAAAAGGGCTATGGATTAGGAATGAAGATGCCGGTTTTGGTTCTAACAAGGGCTGACGGCACATCACTTTACCCATTGAGGGACATTGCTTTCAACTTGGAAAAATTAGGGAAAGGAAGCAATATTCTAATTCTTGGAGAAGACCAAAAACTATACCAAGAGCAGATAGCAGCTGCATTGAAAGAGCTCGAGCTAAAGCCGCCAAGAGTGGTGCATTACTCTTTTGTTTTATTGCAGGAAGGCAAAATGTCAACTCGAAAGGGCAACCTTGTTTTGCTGGAAGATTTTATGAAAGAGGCAGCCGATAAAGCGAGTGAAGAGATAAGGAAAAGATATAATAAAACGGATTTAAAATCAGCAAAAATAATCGCTTATGGTGCAATAAAATACAGCATCTTGCGCGTGAGCCCGGAAAAGAATGTAATATTTGACTGGCAGCAGGCATTGTCGTTTGAAGGTGAAACAGCGCCTTACATACAATATGCCTATGCAAGGATAATCAGCATTCTAAAGAAAAACAAAAAAATTAATTCACGGGCTGATTTGGGATTATTAAGAGAGAAAGAGGAAACTGGCCTAATCGTGTTGCTGTCTAAATTCCCTGAGATGATAAGCAAAGCAACGGACGAATTAAGGCCGCACCTGGCAGCGGTTTATCTTCACACATTAGCGCAAAAATTCAACGAGTATTACCACATTCATCAAATCTTAAAAGCAGAAAATGACGTAAAAGAAGCAAGAATATTGCTGATAAGTGCCGTAAAGCAAGTTATAAAAAATGGGTTAAATCTGCTTGGGATTGATGTGTTGGATAGGATGTAAAATGACGCTGCATACAGAATCAATCTTATTAATAATATTAATAGTGTTGTCAGCATTCTTCGCAATGGCCGAAACAGCCTTGATTTCAGTAAGCAAATTTAAAGCCCGCCATTGGGTTGAGAAGAAAAGATTTGGCTCAACTTATGTCAAAAAATTAAAGGATAATCCTGAAATACTTTTGTCTACGGTGCTTCTGGGAAACAATATTGCGAATACGGCAGCAGCAGCCATTACGACATCTATCGCACTCCAATTATTTGAAAATAATGCAATTGGAATTGCGACAGGAGCCGCGGCATTCATAATCCTGATTTTTGGCGATGTAACCCCCAAATCGATTGGCGCAAATAACAGCGAGGTTTTGGCTCCAATTGTAGCTCCTGTCATATGGAATATGTATATAGCCATATACCCATTAATAAAAATGCTTGATTACTTTTTGAAGGCCATTAATAAACTGGTAGGTCCCAAAAAAATTTCGATGATAACCAAAGAGGAAATTAAGAGCATTCTCAAAGCAAGCCGGGACGAAGGCTCGTTAAAAGAGATAGAGAAAAAACTAATAGAAAGGGTATTTGATTTTGATAACACAACAGTGAGCGATATAATGACTATAAAGAGGTATGTCGTCAGCGTCAGCGCGGATATGAAAATTACAGATGTTCTCCGGCTTCCAAGTGCAAAGATGTATTCCCGCTTCCCAGTCTATGATAAGCATAAAGATAATGTTGTTGGAATAGTCTACCTGAAGGATATGCTGAAATTTGTAAGAGAATCTAAACACGAAGTTCCGATAAGGGAGATTATGCAAAAGCCTTTTTTTGTCTTTCAGCATAAGAAAATTGACTCGCTGCTCAGATTATTCCAGTCTAGGAAGCAACACATGGCAATAGTCATTGATGAAAAAGCTCATGTAGCTGGGGTAGTTACAATTGAAAATATACTGGAAGAGATTGTCGGAGAGATTATAGATGAAAGCGACAGGATAGACCCAGCCATAGTTCAGATTTCAAAAAACCAGTGGATTGTCAAAGGCAGCGCTGAAACTGAGGAAATAAATCAAAAAACAGGACTTTCAATCAGGCAATCTGATTACTATAATTTGGACAGTTTCATATTTGGGACTCTTGGAAGAGCCTCAAAGCCAAACGAGGAATTAAATTATCAAAATTTCAAAATAATAATGGAAGATGTCCAAGGCAAAAAGGTTTTGAGGGCAAGGATAGTTAAGGATTGAAAAGAAAATATTTCAAGATATGATTTTCCCAAAAACTTTAAATACCTCTCTCTCAAATTACATAATCTTGTGGGTATCAATTGCCGTTCATTGTTTACTTCAAACAACTTTGAAAGGAGGGAGTAAAATGACTGACAACAACGTTTTTATTGGCGGAAAGCCGTTCATGAACTATGTGACAGGAGTGGTTATGCAGTTCACAACCAAGAATGCGGATGATGTCATCATAAAGGCAAGGGGAAAGTTCATAAGCAGAGCAGTTGATGTTGCAGAAGTAACAGCAAAAAGATTCCTGGAAAATTCAGTTGCAGTCAGCGGCATTAAAATTGATTCAGAGGGCTTCAGGAACACTGAAGGAAGAGATGTAAGGGTTTCAACTATTGAAATAACCCTGAGTAAAAATCGGTAAAATAACTATGAATTTTTCAGTTGCTGGGCTTAACAGCCCCATTATATTGCTGTTGAGCTTTCAGCTTTAGCCGCAGGTCACCACAACCATCTTGACTGCCTTTCCGTTATATGAGACAACCCTTGTAAGCTTTACGAGAGTTCCCTTAGTGCATGTAACAGTTGCCGGTATTTTTGTCTTGAGCCTTGGGCACCCTTCCCCGCATTCTACTTCATGGGTTGCACTGTAATCCCTTATCCAGCCAGGCTGCGATAAGTCGCAAACGTCTTTTGCTTTGTTATCACAAAAGCTGCATCCGTTTTTGCCGGAGCATTCCGCATGAACAATGTTGTTTGAAACATAAGTGCAGTCTTCCTCGCAAGATGTTCCCTTAAGCAGCTTAAAATCAATTGTGGCAGCTCCCCGGGCAAGAATGTTAACCCCGGTTATTATTTTTGGCAGGTAATCTGTATGAGAAGCTGAAATATCAAATATTCCGCAGTTTGAGCTGATTGAATAAGTTCCGTCTGCTGCAGTTGTTGCAGACTTAAGTATTGAGAGCCCAGCTCTTAAATCAACTTTGGCAAATGCAATTGGGCTTGAAAGCTCATTCCTTACAGTGCCCGTCAATATTCCACCGCAGTCGCCGTCATTGCAGTCGACTAAACCATCGCAGTCATTGTCTATGCCGTCTGAGCATGTAGTTTCCATTGCCGGGCAGCAGCTGTTCATGTTGGCATCAGTGCATATTGACGTTCCAGCTCTAGGCCCTGAACCTATAGTAAATTGAAATCTGTGCACGCCATTAGTTTGAGTTCCAGGAGGCATAGAAACTGGGATTCTTACACTGCAGCCAGGATCGTAGCCAATAAAAGGACAAGTTGTCACAACAGGATAAGCGCTCAGGCTATCAACATACCATCTAAAATCGCCATCCATAGGATTTCCGCTGTATCTCCAAGCTGTAAAACTGCAGGAGCCTTTGTCCTCAACATAAAAGCCAGCGCCAAAAGGCAGAGGCTCATTTGGCACAATAATAGTGCATGCTGGTCCGCAGGTATTTAAATTGCATCCTAGGCTGCACGTTCTTGGACAAGCTCCATTATTTCCTCCTTCATCGCATGCTTCACTTCCTTCAACTACTCCATTGCCGCAAACAGGACCACCAACTCCTACACCAACACCAGGACAAATCGGGCAAAGGCAATTAATATCATACCTGCCCCCACAGGCATTGCATATATCCCCAGGGTTAGCTCCACCGGGGCAGGGGCCTGGTTCAAAGGGTTGAGGAATACATCTAGCCTCAAAAGGATTCCAAATCCATCCTTCAGGACAACAGCAATTACTTGAACAAATATTAGTACCTCCACAATCACTGTCCCTAGTACACCAACTAGAACCAGGACACGGATCAGTAACACGACAGCTAGGACCGCAATCCGGTTGTGGTAAAGGCAAACATAAAGGATTAATCCCAGCTCTTATTTCTAAAGAAGCTACAGCCCATGGACCACAACCAAGTGCATTACATATTCTAATATTCACAGAATAATTATAAATTTACTTTCATTCATACTATGGCACTTCTTTTTTAATAATATTTTGTAAAGTATTATTTACATCTAGACTTTCTGAAAATCATTTATAAAGGGTAAGCGGGGAGAATATACTCATAAA
>JBBSVT010000103.1:0-50810 GCA_038046685.1 Nanobdellota archaeon | reverse complement strand
TAGAAACCCCCCTGCTGAGCAAAGCTGTCCATATTTTTACTTCGTAGAGGTTTAGTCCAAAGGATTTTAGTTTGCTTTCAATGTTTGTGGTTTGCATGTTGTTTAGTAATTCTCCAATATTTAAATATCTATCGGTTTTTATTATTATAAAGTAACAAATCGGTATCCCAACCCCCATGTTTCGTGTGGAACATACTTCCTTTTTTATAACATTATTTATTAGTTATAATCATATATTATTTTATTTTTTCTATATAGAAAATAAAATAATACAACCAACAAAAACAAACACTACTTTCCACAGGAAATTGTGGGGTGGGGTGAATAAAAGAAATGTTTAAATACCTTCATTTCGTTTGGAAACGTATGGCTGAAAAGGAATTAGAAGCGTTTTTTGATGAATCTATCGGTAAAGACAGCCTCTTTTTTGATAAAAGCATGCTTCAATCAGGCTATACGCCCGAAACAATCCTACACAGGGAAGACCAAACAAAACAGATAGCCAATATACTTTCCTCATCCTTAAAAGGAGATAAACCATCCAATCTTTTTGTGTATGGTAAAACTGGAACAGGGAAGACCCTTACCATCAAATACACAACAAAAAAACTAATGGAGGTAGCAGAAAAGAAAGAAATACCATTAAAGGTATTATATGTGAATTGTAAACTAAAGAGGAGCGCAGATACAGAATACAGATTAATTGCACAATTAGCAGCTGAATTGGGCAAACCAATTCCCCCCACAGGTTTGCCAACAGAAGAGGTGTACAAGGCTTTTCTCAAAGCCATCAACAAATACAAGCAGAATTATATAATTATATTAGATGAAATTGACCAACTGGTTAGTAAGACTGGCGACAATGTGCTTTATAATCTAACAAGGATTAATGAAGGTGGCACAGAACAACAGTTGACGATAATAGGTATATCAAACGACGTTCTTTTTGTTGACAATCTGGACCCAAGAGTAAAATCTTCCCTTTCTGAGGAGGAAATTGTTTTTCCACCCTACAATGCCTTACAGATTCAATCTATTTTAAAACAGAGGGCAGAATTAGCATTCAACAAAGATGTCTTGGAGCACGGGGTTATAGAGAAATGTGCAGCTTATGCTGCTCGCGACCATGGTGATGCTAGAAGGGCGCTTGAGCTATTGAGGGTTGCTGGCGAGGTTGCAGACAGAAAAAATACCAAAAAAATAACTATTGCGGATATTGATGAAGCCGAAGAAAAAATAGACAGGGACAGGATAGTTGATGTGGTTGCAACACAACCTAAGCAGTACCAGCTTGTGCTTTACTCAATACTTTCCTTATCGTCTGAAAAAAGAAGCACAATATTTACTGGAGAAGTGTATGAGGTATACGGGTCATTATGCAGCAAGACAAACACAAGCGTATTAACACAAAGAAGGGTTTCTGATATAATCTCAGAATTCGATATGCTCGGAATTGTAAATGCCAAAGTGATATCAAAAGGAAGATACGGAAGAACAAGGAACATATCGGTGGAAATCTCACAGTCAACATTACCAAGGGTAAAAAACATTCTGGAAAGGAGTATCTGTATTTAAATGCAACAAGAAATATTTAAAAAAAAACGCGAATTTGTTGACATTCTTTTAAAAAACAAGGTTTTAATAAGCTCAGAGCTATTAAGCAAGATTAATAACCACGAACAACTTTCTGAAATATTTGACTCGCTAAAATCACAGAAGCATAATGATGCACCCGTCATCGATATCGACATTAGCAAACTGGTCAATGCGAGAAACATTCTGGAAGAGGCAACACAAAAAGAGCAAAAACTGCCTCCTAAAATAAAAATAATTTATTCTTACAACGATGAACCAAAGAAGAGAGAACCGCAAGACTTTGTAGATTATTTTAACAATAGGTATAAATCAATAGAAAAAATTTTGAAGGGAAGGCAGGAGCTGAAAAATACAGTTTCAATGAATAAAATATTCAACAAAGAGGAAAAGGAAAACTTGGCTATAATAGGGATGGTTAATAATAAACAAACAACAAAAAACGGCAACTTGCTTTTAATTCTTGAAGACCCGACGGGACAAAAAAAAGTGCTGGTAAATAAAAATAAGCCTAGTTTATTTAATGATGCGAAGGATATAGTGTTGGATGAAGTTATTGGTGTTGTCGGAGTAAATGTGGGTGATTTTATATTCGCAAACAGCATTCTTTGGCCAGATACACCGACAAATAGAGAGCTGAAAAAATCAGAACAAGAAAAATATGCATTATTTTTGTCAGACTTGCATGTAGGTTCCTCAAAATTTTTACCTGAAGATTTTGAGAAATTTCTTAAATGGGTGAATGGTGACCTTGGAAATGAACAACAAAAACATATAGCAAAAAATATAGAATATATATTCATAGCAGGAGACTTGGTGGATGGATGTGGTATTTACCCAGAACAGGATAAGGAACTAACAACAAAGGATATTTATCAACAATATAAAGAATGTGCAAATCTTATTAAACAAATACCGCAGCACATACCATTGATTATCTGCCCCGGAAACCATGACGCTTTGCGTATTTCCGAACCACAGCCACCATTATCAAAAAATTTTGCAAAGCCATTATATGAGCTGAATAATGTACTTATGGTCTCAAATCCCTCTTTAATTAATATCCAATCATCAAACAACTTTTTAGGGTTTGATGTTTTGATGTACCATGGCTATTCTTTTGATTATTTTGTTGCAGAGGTTGATACATTAAGAAACAAAGGAGGATACAGCAGGGCAGATTTAATAATGAAGTTTTTATTGAAAAGGAGGCATCTGGCACCCTCACATTTATCTACACTGTACATTCCAGATACAAAAAAAGATCCGTTAACCATTGAAATTGTCCCTGACTTTTTCCTTAGCGGCCATATACATAAAACCGCAACGGCAAATTATCGCAATACAACATTGATATGCGGGAGCTGTTGGCAGAGCAAAACAATTTTTCAAGAGAAAGTAGGACATAATCCAGAACCCAGCAGAGTTCCAATAGTGAATTTGCAGACGAGAGATATAAAAATATTGAAATTTGGACAGTAAAATGAGAAATGAAGGTAATTACATGAACGATATTCTTGCAAAGACAGACGCCTCTTATCAAGTCGCAAATTTGGCAAGGTCAAAAGGTTATGACCCTGAGGAAAAAGTGAATATACCTCTAGCCAAAAATATGACAGAGCGAGTAGAAGGCTTGATAAGTGTGGCAGTCCCACAAATACTACATAAAGGAATCCCGAAAAGAATAAAGGAACTTGAAAGCATTTATGGAAAACTGGATTGGAGAGTTGCACTTAAAATATCCATAGAAACTACCCAGCAAAAATTTTGTAGTTTCGAAACACAAAAAGACGCGATTGAAACAGGAATAAGGGTGGGTTTGGCTTATTTAACCCTTGGTGTTGTGTCATCACCATTAGAAGGTTTTGTCGGCTTAAAACTGGGAAAAAGGCTGGATGGTAAAGAATATTTCTCTCTAATGTATTCTGGGCCTATAAGAAGCGCTGGAGGAACTGCAGGCGCCCTAAGCGTTATTATCGCAGATTACATAAGGAAAAATTTAGGATATGACGCTTATGATCCTTCAGAGAAGGAAATAAGGAGGATGGTCACAGAGCTTTATGATTATCATGAAAGAATCACCAATCTTCAATACTTGCCAACAGAAAGAGAAATAAGGTTTCTGGTTAGCAACTTACCGGTTCAGATTGATGGTGATGCATCTGAAGATATAGAAGTTTCTAATTATAAAGACCTGGAAAGAATAGAAACCAATGGGATAAGGAGCGGACCGTGTTTAGTTCTTGGGGAATGTGTGGCGCAAAAAGCTGCCAAAATATGGCCACAACTTAAAAAATGGGCCAAAGAGTTTGGTCTTGAGAATTGGTTATTTTTGCAAGAGTTCACGCAATTGCAAAAGGAAACGAAGGCAAAAGAAAAAATTGTAAGAAAAGGAATAGCCCCAATTTACACATATATTCAGGACCTCGTAGCCGGCAGACCAGTTCTGACGCACCCGCTTGCTGTTGGAGGATTTCGTTTGCGTTACGGAAGATGTAGGACGTCAGGATATTCGGCATCAGCAATACATCCGGCTACTATGATAATTCTTAACAAATACATTGCAATAGGCACCCAACTGAAGATAGAAAGGCCCGGGAAGGCAACAGCTGTGAGTGTATGTGACTCCATAGATGGACCTATAGTAAAATTGGATAATGGAAGTGTTATTAAAGTGGATACTGAATATACAGCAAAACAGGTAGTTGGATCTACCAAGGAAATTTTATTTTTGGGTGATATACTAATCAGTTATGGGGATTTCTTTAACAGGGCACACACTTTGCCACCTGCTGGGTATTGTGAAGAATGGTGGTCGCTTGAAGTTGAAAAAGAAATGGTAGCCAGATTTGGTTTTTTAGACTTCCACAAACTCTCAGAAATAACTGGCCTCGAGGAAGTCAATCTAGAGAACTCAGTCAAAAATTTTTTTTTTGAGAAACCGACAGCAAAAATAGCAATAACATTAAGCAAAGCCCTTTCTGTCCCCTTACATCCTTATTTCACTTACCATTGGAAAACTATTTCAAGGGAGGAATTTCTTGTGTTAGTTGATTGGTTCCTTAAGGCAAAAATAGAATTTAATGGAAGTGACATCAGTAAGATTATTCTTCCAAAAGATGAAGTGGGTAAAAGAGTCCTGGAGCTTCTTGGGGTGCCGCATATTTATGTTAATAATGAGTCAGTGATAATAGGACGGGATGATGCAGAAATATTAAATTCTCTATTAAAACTTGACGAAAAGAATTTTTGCGAGCAATATAAAAATTCTCAGACGGAGGATGTTCTAGACATATTAAATCTATTTTCAGTGATAAAAATCAGGGACAAATCAGGGATTTTTGTCGGTGCAAGAATGGGTAGACCGGAGAAGGCAAAAGTGCGGAAGCTCGATGGCGAGCCACATACACTATTTCCTATAGGGAAACAGGGAGGTAAATTAAGGTCATTTCAAAACGCAATGGAATCAGGGCATATAGCAGCAGAATTCCCGATATATTTTTGTGAGCATTGTAAAAAAGAGACAATACTAAGTGTATGTGAACAATGCGACAATAAAACAAAAAAAATGAGGCATTGCAGCTCATGCGGACTAACTGAAGACACAAAATGCAAACATGGAAACACAAACAGCTATAAATTGCAGAACATCGATATCAACCATTACTTTAAGAGAATATTAAAAAAACTAGGCATGCAACAATACCCAGATCTGATAAAAGGTGTTAGAGGTACCTCAAACAAAAATCATGTTCCGGAGCACCCTGCAAAAGGAATCTTAAGGGCAAAACATGAGCTGCCAGTCAACAGAGATGGCACTACTAGATATGATATGACGCAGCTGCCAATCACGCATTTCAATCCGAAAGAGATTGGAACTTCAGTGGAAGAATTGAGGAGACTGGGCTATACCAAAGATATTCACGGATCAGAATTGGCAGGTGAGGAGCAAATCTTAGAATTGAATCCGCAAGACATTATCTTACCAAAATGTGAAGATGCGCCTGAATCTGGCGCTGACAAGATTCTTTATAATCTAAGCAGGTTTATTGATGAGCTGCTAGTTTCATTATACGGCCTGAAAGAATTTTATAATTTGCAATCCGGACAAGACCTAGTGGGGCACCTTGTTGTTGCATTGGCACCGCATACGTCAGCCGGCATTGTAGGCAGGATAATTGGATTTTCTAAAACACAGGTATTGTATGCCCATCCTTTATTTCATGCAGCAACAAGAAGGGATTGTGATGGAGATGAAGCATCGGTTACTTTACTGATGGACGCGCTTCTAAATTTCTCAAGACAATTCCTTCCAAATTCGCGAGGAGCAACACAAGACGCACCTTTAGTTATAACTTCAATACTGGTTCCAACAGAAGTTGATGATATGGTGTTTGATTTGGATGTAGTCAAAAACTATCCAATAGAATTTTATGAATCAACACAAAAATACGAGCTTCCGTGGAACGTGAATATACAAAGATTTGCAAATATACTAAATTCTGAAAATGACTACTCGGCAATACATTATACACATCCACTGACCAATATCAACATGGGTATTAAGTGCTCTTCGTACAAGACACTACCTTCAATGGAAGACAAATTAAAAGGACAAATGGAGCTAGCAGATAAAATAAGAGCTGTAGATGCAGCGGATGTTGCCAGATTGGTTATAGAAAAACACTTATTAAGAGATATAAAGGGGAATTTAAGAAAATTTTCCATGCAGCAATTTAGGTGCAGCAAATGCACCGAAAAGTACCGCAGGCCACCTTTAACAGGAAGATGTTTGGCATGCGACAGCAGATTAATATTCACTGTTTCAGAGGGCACAATCATCAAATATTTAGAGCCGGCGATCTCCTTATCAGAGAAATATGGGCTTCCTGCCTATCTTAGACAAACTTTGGAGTTAACAAAAAATAGGGTTGAAGGGGTTTTTGGAAGAGAGAAAGACAAGCAGGAAGGATTGAACAGATGGTTTGGATAAATATTGAACTTAACATACATGATCGTATGTTATATTCTCCGCCAGTTACGCAAGTTCTGGGAAATTGCGTTCCGAAAAGTAATTTTGAGAGGTATTTTATCAAGCGAACAAAGTGAGCAATTAGAAACTAGGATTAAGGGGACAATTTTAATTCATCAAAGGCGAAGCCCCTCTTAGTTAAAACATTAAGTTAAAATTGTCCCAAATTACGTTCACCTCTCAAAATTATTGTATTTAACATCGGCATGCCTGTTCTACGCACCGAGCCTACGAAGTGGGGCGAGGGAAGTTATGACGGAAGGGGCACTCGTATCAAGTGCGGAACACAATAAAAGAATAAGAGTAAGCGCAAGAAATCATCTAATATCCAAAAAAATATTTACTAATTTATCGTGTCTTTTCTTAGCATCATTAACAGCATCTCTTTTTGATTTTCCTTTTCCAGAGCCAGAAATTTGAAGGTCTTTATTTACAATTCCTTTTAATTCAGCAGAAATTCTTAATTCGTCAAGTTTTTCGCCGTTAAGATACAAAATTAAATTATTTGAAAGATATTCCAAATCATCTTCTTTTATAACTTCAAGATTAGAAGTTATTTGTGCTTGTTTTTCTGCTGAAGAATCGCTGATTTTGATTCCTAATCTAAATGGGCAAAAATACTCGTTGGAGGAATCATAGTATGTGCAGAAGTCTTTCATCACTCCATATTTTTCATAAATGGTAACACTTACTACATCAGGACCATTGGTAAATATTTATTCATCACCTATAACTGCCTTAAATGTTCCTTTTGGAATATTACCTCCATATTCGACATCAATCTCTTTAGGATAAGGATTATAAAAAATTATATATCCTATTACTATAACAAGAA
Organism: Nanobdellota archaeon; assembly: GCA_038046685.1. Lineage (GTDB taxonomy): Archaea > Nanobdellota > Nanobdellia > Woesearchaeales > GW2011-AR4. The sequence continues at coordinate 43,350 of JBBSVT010000103.1, read as the reverse complement.
TTAAAGAGATTGTAACTATGAGATAAATATTTTTTTGGTTCATTTGGTTAATAGAGTATTCACATCTTTAAAAATATATTGATTTCTTGCCCTATCAATAATTTAGAGTGACCCTGAGTAATAATTGCGTAGAACAACTATTAAACTCAGTTTCAATTGCGTTTAATAGTAAATTTATAAGTTAAAGCAAAATTTTCAAAAGAAAAAAGGACATTGCTAAATCTTCGCCTTGACGAAATTCTTTACACCGCACGCAGTGCACTTCATGTAGGTTAATTCGCCTTCTTTTTCTATTTTTGTGTCGGGCTTGCCGCATTCAAGGCAAAGCACAAATTCATGCGCATACTGCCTAATCTTCTCGTTTATCCTTGAAGCAGGTACTTTTGTGCCAAGAATTAAAGCGCCGCTCTTTTTAATCTCGCCGGGGGTAGCCAATTCCTTTAGAACATACTTAAGCAAATGGTTAACCTCCCTTCTCAAGTTTGAGGCAATCTGGAGAAAATTACTAATTATCGTTCTATTGCCTTGAATATGCCCAAGGGCTTTAGGTATCTCGAACCTCTCTTTAAGGAAAACAGCTTCTGGAAGGTTCATTCTCACCGCTTCGAGCATTTTCTTGTAGTCTTCCATATTAAGCAAGAAAAAAGCCTAATTTATAAATTTAATCATCACCTCTTCCATATTTGCAGTATCCTTAACCTGAATGCATCTTGAAATAATTTAATAATAAACGCTAAGAAAACTCATGAAAATAGATGAATTTATCAAATCGTTTTATATTAAAAAATACAAAGAATTGGCGTTGCTGTTGACTACAGTTCTAGTCACAAGTTTAATAATTGTCACTTCTTTTGAAATCTTTCTTGGGGCTAAAGACCGCAAATATCACGAATTCATGAACTTGAAATACAAGGAAAGGGAAATGTGCGAGACTTCCTCAAGTGATTCAACACTTATATACGAATTTAAACCAAATCGATGCGGAATGAACTCAAATGGGTATTTTGATGAAGACCATAATTTTTCAAAAAGCAACGGTACATTCAGGATAGTGATAATCGGAGACTCTGTTGCCCAAGGTTCAGGTCTTGAATCCTATAGAGAATCCTTCGGAAAAATACTTGAGGATAGCCTAAACAAACAATTGAGGAGCTGGAGATTTGAAACAGTTATCCTAGCCCGAGGCGGATATTCCACAGTCCAAGAATTGACGATTCTGAAGAAAGAGGCTTTTAAATATAATCCCGACCTTATAATCTGGAGCTACGTGCTTAATGATCCTGCGCACCCCCTTTACCATAATGCGAATAATGAGGCAGGCCGCTATTTTTTTAAACCAAAATCCTATTTTACAAATTATGTTTCGATGAAACTTTTCTTTATCAAGGAAAAGTTAAACTCAAGAGAATGTAACCTCGACCCTGACTATTTCCTGCATTGCGTTTACTGGCCAAATATAAAGTCAAACATAGGGGAAATAGGTAAAATTTCAAAAGAAAAAAACACAAAGATAATATTCCTAATACACCCGACATTTCTAAAATCGGGGTTTAATAACTACTCATTAAAGATTTATCATCAAAAATTGGTTAGTGTGGCAACCGCTGATGGGCTAATCGCCTACGACTTACTAGAAGAATTTTCAAAATATAAATCTTCAGAAATAAAACAAAATCCAACTAATTGGTATGATCCGTGGCATCCAAATAAAAAAGGACATGAAATAATAGGGAAATACCTTGCCAGAAGACTTGCTAATGAAATACTCAACAATCCCTAATACGATTTCTTTTCAAAAAGTATATAAATAAAGCACCTAAGTAAAAAAGTATGGTAATAGAATCCCTATTGTACCCTTTAAAAGCTGAGAAAAAGCCATGGGAAACATTTTTTCTTGGTTTTATTTATGCATCTATTAGCGTTGTCATTTCCTTATGGATTTTTAGGGATCAAGCAAGCTTAATTATGGTATTTATGATAACAATGGCTGCTTTGCCTATTTTTTATAATACTATTAAATTAGAAGAAAGTAAGGATATGCTGATTGATAATGAATCTTTAATCTTTAAGGAGCATAATAAAGCAATTACATTTTTTATGTATATGTTTGTGGGAATTACGGTTGCAAGCGCTTTATGGTATGTCATGCTCCCAACATCTACAATTAACCAGCTTTTTGATAAACAGACAGGAACAATACAAGCCATCAATAACCAGGTTTCTGGAAATGTTGCAAATAATTTAAGCATTTTCCAGAAAATATTTTTTAATAATTTTAAAGTGTTGGCCTTCTCAACACTATTGGCGTTTATTTATGGGGCTGGAGCTATATTTATTTTGGCATGGAATGCAACCGTAATTGGTGCAGCCATTGGAAATTTTATCCGGGTAAACATAAGCAATTACACAAGTTCTCTCAATTTGCTAGAAATCGGCAATTATTTTCATATAGTTTCCCTAGGGTTATTAAAATATTCTCTGCATGGCATTCCAGAGATTGCAGCTTATTTCTACGGAGGTCTTGCAGGAGGCATACTTTCAGTTGCCTTGATAAGAAAACACTTCCAATCAAGCAAATTTTCTATTATCATGAAGGATTTCTCAGAGCTTATCTTAATTGCAGTGGGCTTTCTTATTGCGGCGGCGTTTCTGGAAATTTATGTAACTCCGATTTTATTCTAACACCTTAATTTTACCTGGCTTTAATTCAAAAATTTCCCCATTCTCCAATAATTTATGCAAAATATTTTCTGCATCAGTGCTTCCAGAGCTATTGATGACTTCATCGATAGAGGCACCATCACCCTTGTCAAATTTCTTGATAAGCGAGCAGATTTCCTCACTGAGGTTATCAATATCTTTAGCCTTACTCTCGCTTCCACTCTTGCTAACTGCATACTCTTGCTTAGCCAACTCCGCTTTCCTAACACTTATCCACCCGATATTATCTATTTTCTTCAAAATCTCCGGCACGATGTATTTTTCATTATTATACTCTCTTATTTTTCCGATAATCAAAACTATCTCACCAACATCAACATTTAAGAAAATATCGTTGTTTTCGAAAGTTCTCAACGAAATTTTACCAGTACCATCATCTATAATTGTGTTAGTGTAATTAAGTTCTTTAGACTTGTAAACCAATGTTGCTATGAGATTAACCCTTGAAATATTAAACCCACCAATTTCGATGTGTCCAGCAGATAAACCCCCTTTTGCGAAATTTCCATTTAATATATTAGAAACCCAAATCTTATACGCTATTTGCCTTTTTTGAAAAATATTTTGCTGTTCCAACATTTTATAACAATCAAATTCTTGAGACAAATCCGCGCCTTGGCTCGAAGACATCCCCGGATCTCTTCAATCTTTCCAGCGCTTCCTCAACCTTGTCCTCATCCAGTCCGCGATTTTTAGCTTCAGAAATAACATCATCTATGGGTATAGTCTTGCCAAGTTTAGATTCCAGTTCGGCAATTATCTCCTTTAAAACCAGTATATGGCTCCTTTGGGTTGCGGCTATCCCTGTAGCAATCCTGTCGATGTCAATCTTACCTGTTTCCCTGTCGAATCCCACTTGCATTAAACAAAAATCCAGCAATTCGATGGCCTTTTTTGCATCTTTTCTAGTGACTCTGTCGTCAAGCCTCGCCTTTGCGGAAGCCTCGCTTAATCTTACTAATGCCTCTAATTGTCTTGGAGAGATAGGTATTGACTTTATACTGCCTTCACCCCCTCCACTTTTTCTCATTCTTAAATAGAAATCCTTTATCTCCTCCAAGGCACCATCTGTTAATTTAGGGACTATTTTTTGTCTAGCATATGAGATATATTTCCTTAAAAGATTTGTTGAAACCTCTGGTTCATTTAAATCAGGTCTTTGATGAAGAGTTAGCATATGTTTTGCCATCCTTTCGTCTCTTATTTCTTCTGGCAAATCCTTTATAGGGAATATTAAATCAAATCTATTAATTAAAGTAGGTGGAAGGTCTATCTGGTCTGCTATAATCCCGTAAGGATCAAATCTTCCAAATTTTGGGTTTGCCGCAGCCAACACAGTTGTTCTTGCTATTAAAGTGGCTTGAATATTTGCCTTGCTTATGCTCACTGTTTGATTTTCCAGCGCTTCATGCATTGCAGCCCTATCTTCAGAATTCATCTTATCAAGCTCATCAACACAAACAAGACCATCACTGCTCAAAACCATTGCTCCAGCTTCTAACGCCCACCCTCTTAAGAATTCATCTCTGACAACAGCAGCAGTTATGCCTGCTCCGCTCACACCTTTACCACCTACATATCTCCCTTTAGGAGCAATTTGGGTTATCCTTTTTAGTAATGCGCTCTTTCCACTGCCAGGGTCTCCGCAGAGCAAAATATGCATATCTCCTCTGCTAACTATTTTATCACTTCTGACTTTCCTAACGCCCCCCATTAACTGGAGCAATAACGCTTCTTTTATTTTTTCATAGCCATAAATCGAAGGAGCAATTGAATTTACAAGTTTTTCATAGCCTTTTGGGTCATTCGCTATTTCCAAAATTTCTTTTTCCTCTTGTTCACTTATGTTAACCTCATAGAAAGTATCCTCAGTTGGTTTTATGTAATTGGCATCTATCATTAAATCAAACTTTGTGGATTTTGCGCCACTTTTGGAAATTATAGGGACTTCTTTAACAATACCCACTACCTTAACCTTACTGCCTGGCGAAGTTCTTTTCTCGCTTAAAGGGCTTACCAAATCATCTGTTACAAGTATGTCCACTCTCTTGGGTTGTTCTCCACCTTCAAGATTTTCTGGCGATTCTTCAAGGACAATTCCTTGCGCATCAACAAGCTCTTTGTTGATCATAATAAATTTTCCTTTCCTTCCACACCCGCACCTGGTGGGCTCTTTAAAAGTGCCTTCCAATTGCAGAACATTCATTATGTTTCCACACACAGGACATTCAAACTTGGCTGATGTAACCTGTGGCCTTACATCTGATTTACGCTTTATAATCCCTTCCACAAACAATAATTTGTTGATGTGTTTGCTTCTAATCTCCCTTATCACAACATGCTGGTTTTTAGGCAAGTTATCGATTCTGATCTTGAAATGTAATTCACTGTCAACATCAAATTGCTCAATAGCCTTTTCAAACGCCTTAATAGTTTCTTCAGGAGCGTCCAAGAGTTCAGTAGCCAGATCAGGGTCATATTTAGACAGCTCTGAAAAATCTATGAGTACCCCCTTATTACCTTTCCTGACGCTGTCCAACAGAGAATCATAGTAATTACTATCAATAAAATCTTGGAATTTCTTTATTTGATCAATAACATTAAGTTCCATAATCCCATCTTTGTTTTTTTAGTTTAAATATTTTAGGTAGGGATGTCCAATAGTTTAAAAATTAGAGTTTAGATAATTTTTTGTCTTATTTCTAAAACTACCCCATAACGGTACCTATAACGAAAGTGAAAGATGCAATTATAAGACCACTTAAGTATCCAAATATATTTCAACCGCCTGCAATAATAGCAATCCAATTCCAAATTTTTTAAAATAACTCTTAAATTCCATTTTCTTATTTCACTCAAAAACTAATAAAAAATAAAACAAAATTTAAGCCTTAACTTTCTTTAAGTTCTCAATCAGTTTGTCCAGAGCCGCATGCACTTCTTTCTCGCTCTTTGTCCCAGTGCAAACAACCTTTCCATTACTGAAAAGCAAAAATGTTGCTTTTGCAGCTGTAAGCTTATAAACTAGGCCGGGAAACTGCTCAGGCTCATACTCAGTATTCTCCAACTTCATGGCTAAAATGTTTAAGTTTAAGTCCATGCCAACACTACCAGATGCTACAATATTCTGTATTTTAATCTCAGGCTTTATAGTTATTTTAACGTTAATTTTTTCCAAACTTTTAATTATTTTTTTAATACTCTCTTCAACCTTTTCCATTGAACGGGCCCCAGTGCATACTACTTTACCTGAAGAAAAAATCAAAGCAGACGTTTTAGGCTCTTTAATTCTTATTACAAGCCCAGGAAATTGTTCTGGGTTGTATTCTGTATTACTTAGAGTCGCTGCCATCTTTTCAAGTGGTATATCATGCTTTAAAGATGTAGAAACTACTATATTTACTACTTTTATATCTCTTTTAGTTTCTTTTTTAGCCATATTTAAATACACCCCCAAATAATCCTTATTTTAACCGACAAGGGCTTAAGAAGCTTAATAGTGGTATTTTAATGCTTTATAAGCCCCGTTATCTTGATTTTTGTTGTAAATGTGCCAGAAATCATTTAACGATTTCTGAGCGCACTCAAAAATCCAAACAAGTCTTTATAAATACTTTTGAATTTTTGATGTTTAAAAAGCAAGGCTATTTATAAATACTTTTGTTTTTAAATAGAACAATAACTTTAAATAAAAAGTTGTAAATTTGATGCTTATGTTTAGTGATATAGTGATCCCAAAAAACAACAAGGAATCAGAATTTATTGAAATAGGATTAAGGCTAGGAATTAAAAAAATATATTTTCTTTATAATTATGGGGAGCATGGCATAGAGGAATTACAAGCGAAATCAAAACTAGGGGAAATCCACAAAAATATGAGTGTAGAGTATGGATTTATAGTTAATGAAAAGAATATTAACAATGCCTTAAAAGAGACAAGATTGATTGTATCAAAAAGTTCAGACCTTGATAAATTTTTTATTGAAAGCCAAAAAATAAGATTAATATATGGATTTGAAGATACCGACAAGAGAGATTCACTGCATCAAAGAGCAGCTGGATTGAACCACACTTTATGCGAACTAGCCAAGAAAAATAACATTGCTATCGGATTTTCTTATGGTTCATTGTTTGGTAAAGGTGCTCAAACTACTTCCATATTACTTGGAAGAATGATGCAAAACATAAAATTGTGCCAGAAATATAAAGTACAAACAAAAATTGCCTCTTTTTCTGAAGACCCGTTTGGTATAAGACTACCCCATGATGTAATCAGTTTATTTACAATACTTGGAATGGATAGAAATAAGGCAAAGGAGTCATTAACAATTGATATATAAATTTAGAATATTGAAATATTTTAACAAATCAGAAATCTTTTTGGTAGGTTTAGCGATATTGATGTTGGTTTCCGTCTCTTATGGTTTTTATTTTTTGATCTGGATAGCATTTTCCCCGTTAATTTATCTTGCTTTCATAAAAAACTGCAGAAGAATTCTAGAATTAAGCATAATTTATGGCTTAATAACCTCATTATTTTTTTTTAATTGGGTTTATAATGTAAAAATTAAGTTTTATTTAGAACTTTACATGCTTGCTATTCTGATATTTACACTATATTTTACCATTTTCCTAATCTTGATTTCTTTTTTTTCTAAAAAAATAAAAGATTATTATGTAATTCTATTGCCTCCTTTGATATGGCTGTTTTTGTTGCTTGTTTATCAAATCATGCCAATTAAAATTTATTGGATGGATTTATCAATTTTCCAACCAGCAGCTGTGCCCATAATATGGTATGTCGGAAGTTATGGTGTAACCTTTCTTATAATCTTATCTAATTCCATCCTATCCTATTACTTTATCAAAAAAAACAGAATATTGCTTTTTTTTGAAGTTTTTTTATTGATGATAATCTTGGCATCGCTATTTTACAGCAACTATTCAGGATTCCCATACAATGGCAAGAAAGTAAAGGTTGCATTGTTACAGGGAAATTTTCCATATGAATGGAAATGGCGGCAGAATAATGCTTTTGGTCTAATACTTAACACATACTTAAATATGAGTTATGAAGCCTCAAAGAATAAACCGGATATGATTATATGGCCAGAATATTCATTGAATGAGGATATTTTAGATAATAAAACAGTATCTGCATTACTAAAAAGAACAGCACAACAATTAAATACAACATTAATAGTGGGCTCTTTATCTTATACGAGTGATAAAGTTAGATATAAAGATACAGCTTTTGTATTTAAGCCAGATGGTTACATAGATATGTACAACTCGACAGAACCATTTTTTTTGGATAAGGAGGTTGTCAAAGGCAATGCTCTCAAAATTATTGAGCACCAAAGCAATCTCTATGGGATTATGATGTGCAATGAAGAATCAATGCAATCAATAGCAAGGGACTACTCGAATAAAGGTTCTCAGTTTATCATTTCCTTGTCTAACAATCAGGATTTAGGAAGAGGCCACTCAATAATCTCCCAATTCACAAGATTAAGGGCAGCAGAGAATGCAAAATATGTTGTCAGGGCCACAAATGATGGAATAACTCAAATTATAAACCCTTTAGGCAAGGTTGTAAACTCGATAGAGCCGGAAAAAGAAAAGATTTTAATAGGGGAGATATATGTAAATAGCTACAAAACTTTTTATACAAAACATGGAAATATTTTAGTTTACTTGACAATAATTATAAGCACAGCCTTAATCCTTAAAAAGAGGAAATATGTCAATAAAATCTAAGAAACACACTAAGATTATTGTAATTTTTTTTTCGTATGTACTCTTTTTGATGTTCTTATTTCAAATAGCCGAAGCATTTGGGGGAGGTGGAGGTGGAAGTGGTGCATCATCATCACCACAATCCTGCCAAGTACAGAGTCCTGGATGTTATAAAACAGGAGATGTAAAGACAGATTTTGGCTCTTTAGCCCCGGCAGAGTTTAGTTATTTTCTTCCTGAAGAGAAATGCAAAAGAGCAGAAAACTGCGACTGCAAAAATGTTCCAGACAATATAGTACAGCAAACAAACCCAGATGTTTCAAGCGGCGCATGTAACTGTATTGCTAGAAGTGATTGGAATGAACAAGGCAAATGCTGTGGTGATGATGCTGACGATTGTGCTAAAATAGTTTCTGGAGCTTTATGTAACGCAGGCACCTCAGAACAGCAATCTAATTGGATATCCCCATCCACTAATGTCGGAGATATAAGGTATCTAGGGTGTTCAGGAGCAGAATACCTATCGGATGGAAATACTTGGATTAAGTGTGATGGAACTGTATGGAAGAACACAATTAATAGCCATGAATATATTTGCATTGGCAGAGGTAGAGAATCAATTGTTGAATGCTGTGGTGAAGGTTCTTGCAACTCAAGAATTGATGGCAAGAAATTAACAACAGGCCAGTCTATTCAACAGCCGCCATTTAATACCGTTGTGTCTGTACCTTCTGTAGTACTAACCACTACACCTCCTACTGCCGGAGGAATAACCCCTCCTTCCACATCAACACAAGAATACACCAGAACAACCGGAATAGTCTCTGGTAGTGGAATAATCAATTGTGATAGTGGAGATTCAAGAGTTAGATGCACTGATGAGGGATACGGTAGAAACCATGGATGTGATAACGAAGGAGCAGACAGTTGCAGAGCATGGGAAGGAGGCGGAAATAATGGAAATGCTAATTGTAAGATAACTTGCCAAAGAATAATATTGTCACCAACTTCTTTGCCTCCACCCCCTATTCCACCAACAACACCCCCTTCAGTAAGTCTTCCTGGTGCAAATTTCATAAGCTACTGTAGATCAGATGGCAAATTCGTTACAGAATTAGACACATCAGAGCCAAATAGAGGTGATGCATCGCTTAACAACAAAAATAAGAAAACATGTGAAGCAGCTGGCTTTAAATGGACTGGAACAAAATGTTGTAGTGAAGCAGATGACAATTTAACTAGTCAAAAGGAATATTACAATGATCCTGGAGGGACAGGCGGTTGTTGGAACAGCAATCTAACAATTAGCGTAGATTTTGTTAAAAGCACAGATAATTCTGTGATAAATTATAATGGTGAATTTCATGGATGTGCAATTGATAGAAGAAATTTCAATACAAATAACGACAATCTACTAGCATTGCGTGACAAACATACCAACAATCAATTAATAACAAACCATGTTTATTGCTTTAATGATCCAGAGAGTAATTATTATTGCTCATATTCTGAAAAATGGCTTCCAACAGAGGGCACTGAAAGAATACGATTAAGTACTGCACCAGCTTCTTCTGGAACATCTACTTCTGGCACTGTTATCACAAAAGTTGACCCACCATTACTGGGAAGTGCTACTTATACTCCATCTAATAAAAACCCATTAGAACCATTTATTAGAATGAATAACCTATTTAGAGGAAGTGCAGCTGACCCCGTTATAGTACAACAAGGCCAAACAGTTAAGCTTGAGGTAGGTGTGAATAAGGTCATTAGCCCTTCTTATCCAATTAGAGTCTATGTAACTAAAAAAAGAGGAAGCGAAAACATTTGGGATAGAAGTGTATATGGTGATGGTATTGGATTTATTCGAGATGGACAAAAATTTGAGGTTACTGTTCAACCTGGACAGACTAGCGCATGGCCTACTGGTCTTTATTCGCTTTATGTAATTATTGGAGAAAGTTTACCTCAACTTTCATCTTCAGAAGAACTCTTTTTTGAAGTTAGACCAGGTAGTGCATCTTCAACACAAACAACTACATCAAGTCCACTTGCAACACCACTGCCATCAGAGTGTTGCCCACAAGATCAATGCTGGAATGGTGCTTCTTGTATCTCCAATCAAAGAAACGAGCCGCAGGCACAACCACTTAATGGACAAAGATGCATAGATGGCAACTGGGTAAGGTCAATCCTTAAATTTACTCCTGACAGAAGCAAATCCGGTTATTGTCCAAGAGAAACACAATGCCTTGTTGATCCATTAGCAGCCGAATCAGCGCAGTGCATTGAACAAAACCAGTATATTGAAGACAATTATTGTGAGAATGGACAATGGTCATCAAGAACTAAATTACTGGCTTTGAAGCTATTGAAGCTTAAGGGCGGAGATTTTACACTTTTTTGCGATACAAAAGAAAATACCCTAAATAACCTGCAATACATAAGCGAGTCAGGAGAAATTGTTGCCAATGTTCTTACTAACTTACAGACAAATAACTTTTGTGTTTTGAAAAGTGGAAGCATAATTATTGCAGCAACGTCAATAAACAGAAATTTGGAAGATGTTCCTGCAAACAGTTTTAATATTCTTGGGGTTACTAATTGCAACAATGCCTTGATAGATGACGGCCAATACCATTCTTGCGATGCGACAAACAAGGCTTGGTTCAACAAGAGGCTGAAGAGCTTTATATACAGCGCAACCCCAATAACAATTCCCGAGGAAGAAAATCCTCTTGCATCAATTGATGAATTTATTACCAATCCCATAAAAGCTGTAATTGATGCTATCAAAAGGCTAGTAACAACTCCTCCATTTGATGGGTCGTATGTTAATGCTATAAGGAAATTTGATAGATTATATATGACACAACAAGGAAGCAGAATAATAAGGGGCGCTTTGGAAGGAGAAAGCTTCAAGAATTCAGTTATCGAGTACTTAGGATTTACTACCAATATCTGCAATTTTGCAGATACATTCAATCAAGCTAGAAGAGACGCATCTTCAGGAATTTCTTGTCGAATGGACAACAGCAACTATTATATTCTTGTGCAGGGAAGCAAACTTACAAGCTTAAATCCAGAAATAATATGGCCAGATTTAACTTCAAAACTAAGATTGACATGAAAACAAAATCTATGAGATCGCAGATTACTATGCTTATGATCGTCGGTTTCCTGTTGTTTATTGTAGTAATTTTTGTTTTGTATTTATCCAAATTATCAGTTAAAAAGGAGAGCGAGCGGAATTTGGAAAATGCACCGGAAGCTGCAATGGATATACCTCCAATCAAAGAACTTGTAAACAAATGCTTAGACAAACTTGCAAAAGACTCCATATTGCTGCTTGGCAAGCAAGGCGGCTATATCCACAAAAGCCAAGGTGGAACAGTAGTTGACTATGCAGAGACTGATGAAGGAATATTTTTTATTAAACATCTAAACCTTAATGTTGCATACAATATAGTGCCTGCAAGCTTTGCTTTATCTCGTTATTCATCAGAAATTCCAAGCTATCCATGGGCAACATTCCCATATAAAATTGGCTCTTCAAATGACAAAATGTTTGATGGGTTTTTCGGAATAAGCACAATGCCTCCACTAAACTCTTCAGAAGGCCCAAACTCAATACAAATCCAGATAGAAAATTTTATTGATAATAATATGGCCAGTTGCATAAATCTTGATTCTTTCGAAGTGCAAGGCTATAACATAACTGCAAATTCATCAAAAACTTCTGTCCTTATAGGCAGAAGTGATATAAGCGTTAATTCAAAAATACCAATAACCATAAATAATATCGTGACAAAAGAAAATGTTAAAATCACGGAAACCTCAACTAATATTAAGGTAAGGCTTAAAGATATTTACTTCTTTACAAAGGAATTAATCGAAAATGACGTCAGAAATATAAAATTTAATATCAGAAGCCAAAACAATAATAAAAATTCATTTAACATACAATTGTTTGAGAATGCATTTTCCAAGGATGATTTGGTGATAATAACAGATGAAAAATCATTAGTCTACGGGAAACCATTTGAGTACATATTTGCCAGAAGAAACAGGGCCCCGGCTCTTTATTATATAGAAAAAAATGTTCTTGAATTTCCGTACCTTTACACAATAACCCAAAACGATTTACTACAAGGTCAGGAATTAAGAGCAGAAGATCCAGACGAGGACGAAAATGCCTTTGTTATAACGCCAAAACTACCAAAAGTATTGAATCAACCCCAGATTAGTTTCAAAATTGAAGTGACAGATGGTCAATTATCAGATTACCAAGTTATAACTGTAAATAGAATATGAGTACAATAAAAAAAGGGGTAATAGTAATCTTATTATTTATATTTGGATTAGTTATAGCTGCAATCACCATAGCAGACGAACTTGGATGCTGCAGTAATCCAGGAGCAGGCCTCCTAACTTGCTCAGCAGACAGATTGGTATTAAAAGATAAGGAATGTTGCCCAACACCAGAAACGGACTTTTCAGAATATTATGTGTCAGACCAAAATCCAGAAAATCCATCCAACAGCGGTAATTGTGCAAACAATTTCTTTTTTGTAAATAGGGCGTGCTCTGGCATAAATGCCTGTGCTATTGGATGCTGCTGCTCTGAATTAGGCGGAGCAATCAAGCCAGAGGCGCAATGCAAAGGAACTGGATTAATATTTCATAAAGACGAAGCTGACTGCAACCAAATATGCCCAATCCCCCAATGCGATGATAATATAGACAACGACAACAATGGATGCGCAGACTTTGAGGGAGGAGACCTAGGTTGCTCAAGCCCAGCTGATAGAACTGAATTAGATGGAAGTTGCACCAGCCAAGGAGCCGGCTGCATCAATCCTAACTACACTCCAGAATTAAAAGATTTTGAAATAACAGCAGCAAAAGGCCAAAGAAAATTCTTATTAATATGGAAGGACGAATGCAGTGAAAATGCTTTATCTTATGAAATTCTCCGGTGCAAAGATGGAGGATGCACAAACTTTGCACTTGTTGGAACAACAAACACAAAATCATTTGAAGACGCGTCAGAGGATTTGCTTTTTGATACAACGTATACTTACCAGATTAAAGCAAGATATAGCCCGCAAACCGCTACACCAACAATAACAAAAACAGCGAGCCTAGGGAATCTAGAGTGCTTGGATCAGCCTACTGCAAATAACTTCTGCATTAACGACTTCTATTATAATAAATATAAAAATTATTTGCTGACAAACTTTCCAGATAAATATTCAGAAAGCTTCCCTGATGTAGTGAGAAGAGAGTTTGGCAACAATTTTAACAAAGCATTCTCGTGTAACAATTTCAACAGGCTTGCACCGGTTGGAGCTTCCTGCCCATCAGATACGCTTTGCATAATAACAAATAATCGGCCTGCATGCATAAACAAAATTAGCTGCAATTATAGAAGTGCAAACCCGTTTGGACTCTACTATACCTTACAAGACTGCGAAACAAACAAGTACTGCTTTTATGACAGGTCGCATTCAACCATAAATTCCTGCTTTAGCTGTGAGCCATCAATGTCTTGTTATGATTACAAGACTGAAGAGGCCTGCACAAGAGATAACTGCAAAGTCACAAATTGCAGATGGAAGAATTTGGCAGGGCAGATTGGAATCGGAGTTTGTGTAAGCACTGCTGAATATAACTGTAAGTGGTGCGACAAGAAGGGAACAGAATCCCTGGAAAACATTAAGTCGTTTAATGAAGTTTTTGACCTGTGTACGAGAGAAAAATCAAATTTATTGTCATGGGACACATTTAAATGCTATTTCCGCAATGGTCAATCTAAGAATTGCGAAGATGTAGTTTGCAGGGACTATTCTACTGACCAATGCTCTAATGCAAAAATCAATCACGACGAGAACAATAAGATTACTAACCCTTCAGGAGATGAATGCGGAATAATGGCATGCCAAAATATTGGTGGCGTATGCGTCAAGAATGCAGACGGGGATGATAATGTTGATTGTGAAAGCCGAGAATGTGAAATAGATTATTTTGGACCAAACACAACACTATTGCCCATAATCAATAAAGGAGTGCTTCATAGCCTAGTTATCCAAATCCATGACAAAACCAGCATCAATGGATTAAACGGCTTAAAGACTTCTCAGGATTATGTTACCTTTTTGTGCTTAGAACCATGCAATTCCCAAGGTCACCCTTACGAAAAATCAACATCGAGCAAAACAATAATAATAAGCAATCTCAACGCATTTGATGGAGATAATGGCAATAAGCTATTGACTTTAAATGATGGAACTAATGTTATAAGATACTATTCCCAGGACCCAGCCAAAAATCTTGGTGAAGTCAAAAAAATCATAGTGCAGGCCTACAGCAAAACAGATGGGCCGCGAGTGCTAAATATTGAGATAACTGACGGCACAAAGGTCCTTGAAAAATATTTCACAAGCAATCAAAAACCAAATATAAATGTGCGATTTGTTGAGCCGGCCATCATCACATTTGCGCGCCTTGTTAACAAAGAGACAGGATATATAGAGACTTTGCAGGGCAATGATATGTCAAATAAAAATGTCAGCTTAACAGTAGAACGGATGTTACCAAATGGTGAATATACGTTTGAGTTAAACGCAAAGAACCAAGATGGCATTTTTATGGATCAATCGTTTTCAGCAACCATTGTTATCGATAATATTAAGCCTGAATTAACAATTGCCCCTTCTAATGGCTCTGTGTTAAATGACTCTGAGATAATGATTAAACTTGAATTTGACAAGGAAGTTGGCTTAGCTACGGCAACAATAAATTCAAAAGATATTAAATACTTATTTTCTACAAACAACAACAAATTATTCACTGCAGTAGTTAATCTAACCGATGGAAATAAAAAGCTTGAAATCTCTGCAAAAGACTTTGCAAAAAATGAAATAACTGGGTTTGTTTTGTTTATTGTTGATGCAAACCCAACCACAATAAGTCTAGCAAGCCCAAGATTCGGTACAGCGTCAAAGTACACTTTTAATATTATAATAGAGACTGATAATAATGCTGAATGCAGGCACAGCCTAGACGATGATTTTGAATTTGAATTTATGGAGAAGTTTACAAACACTGGGGGAGTTTCGCATACTATTCCAAATTTTAACAAAATACCTGATGGTGACACCAAAACCCATAAACTGAATGTGAGATGCCAAAATCAGCAAAGTTCGTTCAGAAGTTTTGATATAAATGTTGATACAAGCCCCCCTAATTTAAAGAGCGCATTTGCTTATCCAAATCCAGTTGTCGAAAAGCCATCAACTACTGCGTTAACTATAGAGGTTGATGAACCTGTAGTTTGCAAGTTTAGCAACACCTCCAACGATTTTGATACAATGGATGGAAAATTTTCTGGCTTTGACAATGAAACCTTTAGGGTTATAAATAAGCAGGAAATTACTGTAAAAAATGAAGGTAATTATTTGTATTTTGTATCGTGCAAGAACAAGGCAGAATTAAAATCAGGCACGAAAGAAATACCTTTCAAAGTGGACTTAAAAGCTCCGATATCAATTATATCACATACTCCGGAATTTTTTAATTCAACAGATGTCACATTGGCCGTAGAAACAAACAAAAAATCCCAATGCAAATATTCAGAAAATGATGCATTGATTGAGGATGGGACCATATTCGGCGTTTCAGGATACAGCCACACAAAAAAGTTGGTTCTGATTCCAGGAAAGCATACATTTTTTGTTAAATGCAAAGACCAGTATTTGGAGAAATTTTCAGACGTAATGCCTGTGTCTTTTACGATTGATATTACTCCACCGCGCCTTTTGTCTGTCGATGACAACAGCACACTTTCAAACAATCCAGATTATACATCGAGTGCAGACAGCTTAAGGGTTAAATGGGAATCTTTAGAAGAAGAATCTAAATTGAGTTCCCACTTGTATTCACTTGTAGAATCAGGAAATCCAAATGAGATTGTTAACTGGACCACAAGTTATGCTAATAAAAAGTGGGTAGTGGTAACCAAATCAAACGGAAATAGTCTAGGTCTGACTAATGGCAGCCGATATTTCTTTAGAGTCCAAGCAAAAAATGTAGTTGGTCTTTTTAGCGATGTCAAAGAAAGTGACGGGATTACTGTAGACACAAGTCTGGAGCCTGCAAGCTGCTCAAACGAAATAACAGACAATGGAGAAATTGACACAGACTGCGGCGGCGGATGCAAATTGTGCGGAGTTGGGAAAAAATGCGGAGCAGATAGTGATTGCAAGACTAATTTTTGCAACAATGAATTATGCACAATTCCCAAATGCGACGATAATGTAAAAAATCAGGAAGAAAGTGATGCAGACTGCGGCGGAGTTTGCAAAAAATGCCAAAACAATCAAAATTGCAACAATCATAATGACTGCAAAAGCGAATTTTGCAGCTATGGAACATGCAGGCCGCAGGAGAGTTGCCTGGACGGCATTCTTACCTCAGGAGAGTCAGATATTGACTGCGGAGGGCCGTGCCCAACGAAATGTTCTGAGGGTAATACCTGCGGCGTAAATGAAGATTGTGAAAACAGCTTAAAGTGTTTCTCGTATCAATGCAAGAGATGCGAAGAAAATGACGAGAATTGCAACGGCATACCAGACATAGACGAGCCGCAACAAGGCAAAGATACTGACAAGGATGGTTTGCCAGACCAATGGGAAGTGCAAAATGGATTGAATCCAAATGAGCCTAACGATGCCCAGCTTGACTCAGACAATGATGGCTTGACGAACATCGAAGAATTCAACTTAATGAAAATATATGGCAATAGCACAGATCCTAATAACCCAGATACAGACAACGACGGCTTTACCGATAAAGACGAAGTTGATAAGAACACAAACCCAACTGATCCTGAAGACCACCCAAAATCCAGTTTCCTCAAAATATTATTATTTGCTTTTGGCATAGTAATATTGCTCATTGGTTTTGGATACTTAGCATACAAAGCAAAAACTACAAAAAAGGAAAAATTTGGATTGCCTAAGCAAAAATCACTATCGAAGACAATAACCCAACAACCACCTAAACAATTTTCAAGGGCAAGAGAAGATGCAATCAATATAAGAGAGCGGCTTAGGAAGAAAAGTGAGCAAAAAAAAGCAGAAATAGCAAAATTATTCAAAACGTTTGAAATTGAAAAATCGCATGATGAAGTAAACCCACCAAAAGTAGAAAAACCAGAATCAAGAGAAACAAAATTAGGTGAAATGGGAATACACAAAAATAAACAAACCAAACATAAAAAACCAAGAGAAGACGTTTTTATAAGATTAAAGCAGATAGCTAAGGAATCAAAACAGAAAAAGGCCGTAAAACACAAAAATGCCCCAAAATGAAAACAGCGAGACAACGGAAACCAATCACTTTCGATGCGAAATATCTTCAAAATTCCTAAAAAAATCCCAACTGTACAGCCAAATATTCATCTATATCCTGGCTTTAGTTTTAATCTCAGGCATTTTGATTTTTGGCTATAGCACAATACAGATTTTTACAACAAGGGGCGAGCAAGTTGCCTGCCTTAAGTTTAAGAATGATTTGAGCAATTCAATTGAAAGCATAACAAGCGATTTTGGAAGCGTGAAAAGAAAGGATTTGCAGTTGTGCTCTGGGCATAATAAGGTATGTTTTGTTGAAAGTTTTGAGCAAATAATCAATAAGGATAATCCGCAAGGGACCAATGACCCTATCATCAAAGACAGCATCAAATCCGAAGCTGAAAAAAATGTTTTTTTGGTTGGAGGTGATTCATACTCAATTGGCAAAATATCAGTAGAAGGAGATGTGTTGTGCATTAATGCCAAGAACAATCAAATAAGCTTAAGGCTGGAAGGAATGGGAAATCATGTTTTGATAAGTGAATGGGGCAATGAACCTGCAAGTTTAACTGGCCTAAGCTCGTCAAGCGCTGCCGAAGCTTTGAGTATAACTGCATTACCAACTGCTAACTTAGCCAGCTTAAGGGGTTAATGAAAAAATGTTTTCACTAGACTTTCGCAGTTTTTTATTTAAAAGCATGATTTTATTAATCATTTTAATTTTATTTGTCCTCAACATCACTCCAATTAATGCACAAATTAATACAAATCTTCAATTAAAAATGAGTACTATTTCTGAGACTTATAGAGTAGGGAATATTTTAAATTTAGATTATCAAGTCATAAATACAGGAGCAGATAATATTAATGCAAGACTGGAAGTCAAGGTTAGATTTCCAAATAATGATGAACATGATTTGATGCCTTCAATTGTATGGTCTTGGAATAATGATTTTTGCTGCGGAGAACCACAAATTAGAATAGGTAATACTTGCGAACAAGGAAGGTATGTGATGAGATATAAAACTGATTATTATTGCTGCAAAAAGCCCGCAAAAGTTCCAGCACCTTTGCCAAATTGCCCTTATACTGATGATGTAACAATTCCTCCAAATGCTGATGGTTGGAGAGGTACATTGTTTACGTATAAATTTCGAAATGATGATAATTTACAAGATGGAGAATATTCAATAACTACACGATTAAAAAATCAGAATGGTCAGGATATTGTAACTCCGAGTGTGGTGAGGTTTGGGAAAATTACATTACCAACTATAACGTTAACTTCTTGTCAAGAAATAACACAAAGCGGGAATTATGTTTTGGATAGGGATTTAAGTTCGACAACTGGTACTTGTTTGAATGTTCATGATACGAATGATGTATATATAAATTGTAATGGACATTCTATTACAAGCGGTATTTCCGATGTTGCAATTAACACCGATGTTACTATAAATAATATAAGGAATTTTAAACTGAATGAATGTACATTAAAAACAACCGGAGGACGAGTTACTGCATTACTTGTATCATACAGCGATAAAGGTGTTATCAGTAGAAATCGTCTCCATGCTACTAAGGTATTTAAGAGTTCAAATATTCAGATTAAAGATAATTATATCGAAACTTATTACCAGCAGGAGTACTCATCTGGAAATATCATTGAAAATAATGACGTTTCATATGCTCAATCATTTGATCCAGGCGGTCTTATAATCTCTATTTTTGGATCAAACAATAAAATAATTAACAATAGAATTGATGGAAGATCGGACGGTGACCTATTAAAGCAAATTGGTGCAGATGATGGGATTGTTTTAGGTGACGAAACTGAAGATATTATTCAGAATAACTTGATTAAAAACCATTATGATTGTGGTATAGAAACACTTGGTTTTATTTCTAAAACTCAAATATCAAATAATAACATAAAGAACAATGGCCTTTGCGGTATAGGAGGATGGTATTGGAACAGTTGGAAAGACAATTTAGTATCCCAAAATATTATTGAAGATTCTCCTCATTTGTTTAATTTTGCTTTAACCTACGGCCTGCGTCCCAGAGGCTGGGACACAGAAAGAGTAATGCCTCAAGATGAATACAGATTCTTTAAAGACAATATTTTTAGCAATAATAAATTTATAAATCCTAAGCGAGTTAGTAATACAGACCCTACCTCATCTTTTTTTAATCTGCAATATTTTGGAGGTTTAAGTCAATTATCAGGCGAACGAGTTCTTACTCAAAATGAGCTTATTCTCGGCAACAACATATTCACAAACAATGATTTCGGCATAACCCTTCCAGCACCATACTTAAAACCAGAAAGCATGATTGTTGATGGCGGCGGAAATATTTGTTCTCAACCAACTGAAGCTAATTATCCGTTAAGATGCAGGTAACAATCAACAAATCAACACCCAATAAAGTCCCTAGGTAAAGTTGCTTATGTACTCTTAGTGAAAGATTCTAATGAAGCTATAACTCCTTTAATTTTAGATCTTCTTACAAAATCCAAAAATAACTTTCCTTTAAATTTTAATGAAGCTACTTATAAATTAGCAACTATTGATGCTAGCGTGTTTAGTATCGTAATTGGTTTACATTCTAGATAGTTTTTAACCTGACTTCGCCACTTTAACATTCTTCTATTTAATTTTTTCACCTTTCACATTTTGACAGTTGGCTTTTACCAGCGTAAATCTAGCGATTTATCTTCATATTTATAGACAAAATTACCTAAAATCTCAAGAATTTCTTGAGAAATGTTTGATAAAACACTAAATCTAAACTTGTTTTTGGGATAAACTACAGTAAGTGTCAAATTGTTGAGATATTTTTTGAGTAACTTCAAATTTTTAACGACGGGAAGCTTTGCTAGGAAATGTGTCAAATTTATCAGGCAATTCGTGAGGAAAACAATGAACAAATACCCTATAATAGCATTGGTTGACCAATGCCTGATTGGTCTTAGTTCTGTTCCTTCCTTCATATTTCGTATAAGCTTCTCTGCTTTGTCCTTGTCTTTGTAAAGCATGAGAATTTTTTCAGGTTCAGCATCAACAGAGCTTTCAAGAATAAAATAGTCCTCCATACCATTGATAAATGGATTCCTTATTTCATCCAAAGTCTTTTGGATGCTTCCTTTGGCTAGAATGTACCCTTCTTTTGAAATGTAGCTACCGATTACTTTCCCTTTCTTCACCTTAATGAGCTTTGGCTCATTCTTTTTAAGTTCACGCTCAAACTTTATATTCCGCTTTTTCGTTTGGTCTTTGTGCAGTTCGTTCGAGTAGAAAATATATTGAATTTCATCGCCTTCTTTAACCTTAACTGATTTGTACCCGATATCATTCACAATAAAATTTCCCTTCTCTGAATTCTTAAAAATCTCAATGTATTTTTTGTAAGTTTTCTTTTTCTTCGGCTTTAGCGTTAAGTAATTGAATTTGCTCTTTATTATTTTCTTCTTGTTTATTTTTGTGTTTCCGCCGCAGTCAAAGATGAGCATGCTGTCCTCTTTCAGAAGATGTTTTACCATTTTGAGCATAAACTTGAAATGTTTTTTATCTTGAACGTTTCCTTTTTGTATTGTCAAGGCAGTTGGAATATTGTTGATTCCTGTTGAAATTCCGAAAGTCAGTTGTTCCTTTCCCGGCTCATGGTCTCTGGAGTAGCCAAGCTTTCCAAGCTTGGACTTGTTTCCTTCGAAATAAGACGATGAAAAATCAAAAAATTGTTTTTCAGAGACTAAACCTCTTTTCTTTATTAAATCTTGATACTTATTCTCAAGAAAAGGAAATCTTTGGCCAATCCTATCCAAATCACGATAAATAGATCTGTCAGCAGGAATTTTCTTATAGCCAAGCTGCTTGAAAAGCTCTTCAGGATAAACAGAAGTCAATTGGTTTATCGAGACGCAATCGTCCAAGCGATTGTAAGATAGCAGTTTTGCTGATTGCTTTATGTTCTTTGCTTTTGTTCCCAGGTTGTCAAACAGTTTGTCAAAAAGCCCGTACTTTTCGTTAACTTTATCTATAAGCGCTACATTACCTATGCTAAAGGTTACATTGTTTTTTAAGTTTACAGTTTTCATTTTTTATCACCAAAATTTATGAAAACTGTAAGCTTTTAATTATGATGTGGCGAAGTCAGGTTTTAAACAAGACTTTAATTTTGCTGAATTTTCCCACTTCTGAGGTGGTTTTAATGCCAAAACTTAATGAAAAAAAAGAAAATGGGCTATAAGACAGATAAAGAAAGGTGTACTGAGAAATAATATCGCTATGGCGATGAAAATAAGCCGAATGGCTTTATGGAAAATAGAGCAAAGATATAATGAATGGGGCGAAGATGGACTTAAAAACCATAAGTCAGGAAGGCTCTTTGAGCCTTTAAGTTCAAAATTCTATGATTTAGTAGTCGAATATTGGAAAAAATACAAATGCGGAGCAAGAAAGCTCCATGCTATACTCAAAAGCAAAGGTTTCAGGGTTTCTCTAAGGAAAATAAGCCAAGTCTTAGTAAAAGAGGGCTTTCAAAAGCCCAATTTGAAGAGAAGAAAACCAAGAAAATACAAGAGATATGAATGACCATTGCCAAATTACATGTGGCATACTGATTGGCACGTAATTAAAGCCAAAAAACTGAAGGGGAAAAAAATAATTCCATTTCTTGACGACTGTTCGAGAAAAATTATGGGATATGGGATTGGGAGAGAAACAACCAAGAATTCTTTGTTTGCGCTTTACAGCGCAATTGCAGAAAATCTAGTAACGCCTTTCATATTGAACAGCGATAGAGGCTCGCAGTTTATTTCAAACAAACTGGACAAAAAAGGGAAGGCAAACCACGAATTTCAGGAAGCACTAGCTGAGCTGGGAATAATTTTCGTGCCATCAAAAAGAAGACACCCTCAAACAAACGGGAAGATAGAGAAATTCTTTGATATTTTAGATAAAGAATTTGACGAGCGATTTGAAACGCTTGACGACTTTATCGACCATTATAACAACGAAAGACCAAGCGAAGCAGTAGATTATATGACTCCAAATGAAGCATACAAAAAGCGCCTTTAAAAAGGCGCAGAAATGTAAACCAATTTCGGTACAAGTAAACCTAAATCGGTACTATGGGTTTTGTCGTCTAAAATTAAATCGGAGGTTACGATTTAGGTTTACATTTTGACAGATTTGAGTGTAGGGACGTTTATTGTCAAATTTTCGTATATTGGAATACGACTTATTGTTTAAGAATTAATGTAAACTTAATTCGGTACTATACACTATTGATGCTAGCGAGCCTGTAAAGATTCTTACAATTACTGACGAAATGCTACGTAGAAGTCCCGTTACAGGAGAAATTATTGGTTATTGGGATGACAAAATAGTAAAAGAATTTTATAAAGGAAATCCAGATGATTATGATTTCATTTTCTTTTTTGCAGCCTTTAATGTCCCCACAGTCTCAAGGCCCGAATTTCCTCAGGAACATATTGGTGCGTATTATCGTCCGGTTAGTAATTCAATCAATGGAATAGGATTACCAATATATGATATTTCGGGAGTATACGGTAGCAGTGGCAGGTTAAAGGGTTTTGGTTTTATGGGAACTTTGTATTATATAAGCCATCCTTTACCAACCAAACCAGGAAGTCCACCTGAGGATTATTCCAAGATAGACGTAGGTGGCGTAACTTGGCACGAAATTGTTCATCAATGGTGTTGTTATGTTGGAGACCTATTTAGAAGAGGCAAAGATAATGCAAAACTTGAAATCACGGATGGAGAAGGTCATTTTTATATTGGTTTGGAATCACCTACTCAGACTCCCGCAGACTGTTGTGGAACTCAATGGACGTCTAATGGAGATGGTACATTTAGGATAGTACCAAGTACAAACGGTCAGGAAGTAAGATACCATCCTATTGTTTTATATTTAATGGGGGTATTGCTTGAGTCAGATTATGACAAAAGGTACAATGTTTATGATGCAGGTATTCCAAGAGAAGAGTCAGTATTGTCTGGCAAAGCCGTATTTTATAAGGATGTGAGCGTTGGAGATATAATAACAGGGATAGGTAAGCGAGAAGATACAAATTTAAAAGAAAATACAAAAAAACCAAAATGAAATCACTTTAATCAACTTTTGAAGAACTTGAAAAACATATTTTACTTAATCATTCTTTTAACATATCTCTAACCCATTTAAAGAATCTCTGGAAATAAAAGTTTCCACATGGAATAAAAATATTTCGCCATTATACCAATGTTTTGATTTTCACAAGCAGTTTAAATATAATTGGGATTATGTATATAATTTTTACTAAACATAGAGTAAACTAAATTTCTAACGAAACTTTAAATACCAGTTGATGATTATATTTATCCAAAATAGAAATTATATAAAAATGCTTAAAAAAAGAGGCATGGAAATTCAGTTCAACTGGATATTTGTATTGGTAGCTGGAGCTGCAATACTCCTTTTTTTTACGAGTCTTGTTGTTAAGCAAAGAGGTGTTTCAGAAACATCAGCAAAGGCAACCGTGCTTAAAAGCATGGAAGCGATAATAATAGGAACGAGCGTCAGCACAGACACGATAAAAACAATAAATATGCCTAATTCTAATATCGAAATAGGCTGCAACAGGGTTTCAGTCGGCGGAATTTCCAGGCAGTACCAGAATTTAATACTATTTGCTCCAGGACTAATTAAAGGAAACAAGCTGATAGCACAAACATTGCCTTTTAATGTCCCTTACAAAGCAACAAACCTCCTTTTTATGACAAACCCGCAAGTAAGGTACATAATAATTGGAAGTAACGATTTCGCTAGGGATGTGTACGGGTCATTGCCTTCAAATTTAAAGAAGGAGATTTATTTATCCCCTCCAGCCATAAAAAATGAAAATAACTATAAAATCAGATTTATTGTTTTTGATAATTCTGTTAATAATATTGATTTAAAAAGTTTTCCAGACTCCGATGTAACTGCCCTTAGGATTATTGGAAATAAAGAAAAAGGAACAATAGAGTTCTATCAAGAGAATGAGAACAGACTGTTATCACAAGGTCAACTGCCTTACATCACAAAATCTGCCCTGATTGGAGCTGTTTATTCCGATACAAAAGATCTATATGAATGCAGCATGAAAAATGTTTTTTCTCGGCTTAGATTAACAACTGATATTTACAGGGGGAGAACAGATAAAATGATTGAAGAGATAGGAAGATCTGAGGAAATGCGCAGGTCTAACAGGCAAGCCCAATGCAATCAATATTCCACTGCATCAAGAGAGTTAACTAAAATTTCAGCAGCTTCTTCTGTTTTCAATAACGAAAATATCAACAAAATATCAGAGGCTGCCGAAATCTTGATTAATGCAAATGACGATGCAAAAAAAAATTCATGCCCCTTGATTTATTAAAATGAAAAAATCCCAAATCCAGATAGGGGAGACAATTGCAGTATTGTTTGTGTTTTTCATACTTGTTGCTGTTGGTTTCATTTTTTATGCTATGGTAATTAAGGGAAATATTGGGTCTGAGCAAGATGAAGCGTCGCAGCTTAGAGCTATTGGAATAGCCCAAAGAGCAATGTTTTTGCCGGAATTGCAGTGCAGCAAGGATGTTATAACAGAGGAAACTGACTGCATTGACATATTAAAATTAAAAACAGCAGAAGTTTTGATGAAACAAAGACAAAATGAGATTTATTATTATGATATGTTTGAATTCAGCGAGATAAACATAACTCAAATATATCCACAAATTACTGGGCTTGATAAAAGCCAATGGACAATTTATTCAAGAAAGAGGCAAAATTCTCCAAAGTTTATTACGAATATACCTGTATCTTTATATGATTCAATCACAAAAACATATAGATTTGGAATATTGAGCGTGGAAACCTTTTCAAAGTAATGACCAATTTGCATACTAAAATGAAACACAAAATTGCTCAGATGGAGATATTGGGGCTGGCAATTGTTGTCGTTTTAATGTTGGTGGCTGCAATATTTGTTATAAGATTTTCGGTTTTTAAAGAGCCAGCGGATTATAGGAAAGGCTTTGTCAGCTCAGAGCTCGCGTCAAACATGATTAATGCATTCCTTAAGACAACTGCCCAGGATTGCTCGCAGCTCACAATGACAGAGCTTCTGCAAGATTGCGCTCAGGCGCAAAGCATAAGATGCAGAGGAGAAACACCCGCATGCTCCTATGTTCAAGCAGCTGCAGGCAGCATATTCGAAAAAACTCTCAATAAATGGAATATGAGATACGAATTTAAGGCATATGTTGATATGGATAGGCCTTTGATAAGATTGGGAGAAGCCTGCAGGGCAGAAAAAAAATCAAGGATATTCCCAATACCCATAAGCGGGGCAACAATGCAGGCTAAATTAGACATTTGCGGCTGAAAATCCAAATATTTAAATATAACTTATTTCATTATCAATTTATCTTTCAAAAAGGTGCCTAAATGAATAAAAAAGGACAGAGCATTTCTATCAATACAATAATCATAGCTGCTATTGCATTGGCAGTTCTTGTAGTTCTGTTTTTGATATTTACAGGAAGGTTGAACCTTTTTAGTGTGGGCTTAAACAAGGCTGCAAGTTGTCAGCAAGCCTGCGAGGCAGCAGGATACAAAAGCTCAAATCCAATTCCAGAAACGGACTCATGTAGTGGTGAATGGAAACCATTACAAGGTTATTACACCCTCGAAGGTGGTAATAAACAAAAGTGTTGCTGCAAAGACAATTATTAAATTAATTTAAATTCTTAATTAAGCCATCATCCTTTATGTTGATGCAATTAAAACAAAAACACTTGTTTTCCGTAATGCAGATTAAAGTTAGCTGCTCGTCGAGACCGATTTTTGAGGATTTTTTCGTGTCTCGTCGTGGCAAAAATTTTCAGCTAAAACCATTCTGCATTACCCTTGTTTTCAACCCAAATATTTATATATCTGGTTCTTTAGAAATTTCGGCATGATTGGAAAAACTAAAAAGTCGCAAGGCATGCCCATAGAGATAATTATTATTGCCGCTTTAGCCTTAATTGTTTTAGTTGTTCTAGCGGTTATACTTGCTAATAGGACAGGCATATTTACAAAAGATTTGCAGAGTTGTCCAGCAAAACAGGGGGAATGCACTCCAGGCACTAAGTGCCCCAGCAATAAAGCATTGATAACTAATACAGATTGCAAGAAAGATCAGGTATGCTGCATACAAGTGTTTAATGCCTAAAATGAGAATATTCAAAAAATCAGGTATAGAAATTAGAAGAATAATCACTTTTGTTCTTAGCATTATAGTTGGGGCTATCTTCTTATACATGATTTCAAGGAGTTTGGCAAATGTCTTTAACCCAAGATAAAAAGGGAGGACTTGAGCTTTCAACATTAGCTGAGATAATTCTTATTCTTATAGCTGCCGGACTTATACTCTATGTTTTTACATATGCTGCCAGCAGGGCAGAAGAAAAAACATCTGAAAAGCTGTGCAGGGGCTTAAACGCTATAAGACTTGGAACTAAAGTAAGTAAAGGGCCTTTAACCTTTAGCTATTTACCTGCGCCAAGAGCATGCAAAACAATTGATAAAAAAGACTTGCCTGGAAAGGATTACAAAGACCACCCTAGTGGCTTGAAAGAAGGGGCAAAAGCTGAGCTAAGGGATATGATTGCCAAGTGCTGGTACATGTGGCTTGAGGGCAAACATCCAAATATTTTTGATACATCTACTACTTCGCCTCAAAACAAATGCTTTATATGCTATGCATTTTCATTGCAGGATGAAGTCTCAATCACAATTCCAGAGTTTATAGCATCATTGGATGCTCCGTATGAAGCTGCTGACAGCTCTCACAGATGCGCTGCAGGTGGTCAAGGCGGTCATTGTATGGCATCTTGCAGTCAATCACTTAATCTCATAGAGGTAGATTCTGTTGTAGATAGGGATCCAGCAAAATGTCCTGATAATCAGCCTATATGCAAGAGGTGTCCAGAGCCGCTAAAGTGCTGCATCTCTAAAAATATTAATGATGGGTGTGTCAATAAAGGGGGTATATGCTTATCCGTGCCAAAAGATGGCTACAAACTTTATAATAAATGGAACTGCGGAACCGGAAATTGCTATGTAAAAGACGAGAATTTTATATCATACCTTGATTATGTGCAGGGCACAAAAGGAGCGACAGGCGGAGCCGGATTTATAGTATATGACGATAAACTAAAGAATGCAAATGGGTTGACAAACAAAAAGAAGTATGGTGTTACTTTAATAAGCCCAGGCAACAGCTGGGGTGCGGATACTTGGGCATGGGGAGCTGCAACAGTTATAATACCTCCTCTTGCTGTTGCTGCGCAAAAATATGGAGGATGGATTGTTAACCTTATACCAATTTCTCCTTCAGCTAAAATTGGAGCAGTAGTGATAGGAGAATTATATACAATTGAAATGCTGAAAAAATCAGGAAGGCTTGCAGGCTATAACCTCATCTATATCTCAGAATATGATACAATTAAGGATATGTGTTATGTGGAACAAGGAGTGGATGCGCAATGATAAGCTCAAAAAAAGGAATGGAGCAAGGCTCTAACTGGTATATAATCGAAATAGGCCTAATTATAGTCTTTATTTTAGTAATGATTTTCTTTTTTCCAGCTGTGGCAGATGCGTCGCAATCAGCACTAAACTACATAATAGACAAGCTTTTTTAAAATGGCAAAAGGAGTTATACACACAGTTGTTATATTAATTTTAGTGATTGTTGTATTTTTAGTTCTTTTATTTGCCTACTATGGGAAAGGCACAGGAATGTTTGCAAAACTGGCTGATGAGGTGCTTAAACTATCAAGTCGCTTTTTGCCTATTGAGCCAAGGAAAGAGCTAAAACCAGATGAAAAACTTCCGCAAAAAATCATCAATACTCAGCAAAAATTTGTCGATTCTATAAAGGCATCTTTAGTGCAATCTCCAGAAGATAAATTTTGCCGTGTTGAATTTGCGCCATTGCAAGGCATGGAAAACTTTGGCATGGATTTATCAAATTATAATAACAATATTAATTTCAGGGTAATTAAGGTTAAATCTGCTGAAGGCGGCTTGGCTTTGAATCCATTGAGTGTAGAGAATGCCCAAATATGCCTGATAAATCCTGAAAAATTTTATGAGTGTTATATAGACAATAAGCGAATTTGCCCGCAGAATATCCAAAATTTTTATAAAAATATTGATATTGCCACAATCCAAAATGATAAAATAAAATGGGAAACGAAAGATAACCAAGGGCAGTATCAATTAGCAAAATTTGTGTTGAGGATAGACAGTAACAAATTCTGCTTTGTGCCTCTGCATAGCGGCTTTGCAACAAAACCAGGTTGTGATTCAGATACTGATTCATTGGACAATGATTGTTTGATAAGCACGATAAGGGAAATTCCAATCTGCGGCGCAAAACTTGGATTAACAACACCTACAGATAAGGATAAATCTGCAATACTAGAATTTGACAGATTTGTATCTTTCCTTAAAGATTTGACTTCAAAACCAAGTGAGCAGTTTTGCAGAAAAAACTTCTTTTTTAACACTGACAATATGGGGGAAGGCTACTATATCTACATCAATCCAAACGGACAAATAGACTTAAGATTTAATAAGGATGCAGGAAAAATCATCAAAAGAGAAAAAATTGCATACATACCCTACGGTACTTTACTTAGTGAAGAGTCAGTAAAAACTCATTTCAATGAGCATGATACTTTTAGAGATACATTCATAATCTCACCATCAGGAGATTATAGCACATCTGACAAATCTACATACATATTTGAGGTTAGGTTAATCACAGCAGTAAGCAACAACAATAAAGGGTTTTTGACCGAACAGAATCCTTATATAAATAGACTGCCCACTTGCAAATAATATGAAATCCAAAAAAGCAGTAAGTGATGCGGTATCCCTACCCGGTAAAATAGTATTAGCCCTGTTTCTAGTTTTTATATCAATTGCGATCTTTCTTAAATTCTCAGGACAAGGATTCGCAAATTTTAGAGACCAAATCACATTAACTGGAGACTGCGATGGAGATACTGTAATAGATAAGCTGGATGAGTGTCCATGCGATACAATTGTTAGAGGAGTGCAGGCAAATAAGGGTTGCCCGGAAGGATATAACATTCAAGGTAGCAATATTGGTAAAGAGGACAGGTCGTGCCTAAAAGACAGGAAACTGTGTATCACTAAGCCAACATGATTAAAGACAGGAAAAGCATGGCTGTTGAGCATTTGGTGAGAACACTATTAGCCATAGCACTTGTTATAATTGCAATTAGTATAGTAAAAAAACCTGCAGAAGCGGCTTTTAAGTCTGTTTTTGGAGGAAATTTAGAGGATTCATTCAAAGAATTTGTTGCAGAAGCAAATAATTTTCAGGCTAAATCTAAACAGGTATTCGTCAAGCTGGAGAAAAACACAGCAATAATAGGTTTCAGCAGCACCGCAAAAGAATTCAAATGCTTTGGGTGTGGCATAGAGACAACAGATATAACCTCATCTATTGCAAAACCTGAGAATGAGCAGTGCAAAAACAAACCATGCGTTTGCTTGTGCAAATCTGGCTTGAAGTTTAACAAGCGGAGTAACTCTCAGTATGAGATGAGATGTGATAGATTGTCATGCGAGACTTTAAAAAAGGATTTGTTTGAGATAATTGGGCATGAAAAATATATTGAAGAATTACAGAGAAGGGAGCAGATTGATTATTCTGCGCTGAAAAATGCAAAATGGGAAGGTGGCTTTCTTTTTGAAAGGCATTCCAGAGAAGACTTTATTTCTAATGGCCTGCCCCAAAAACAAGGAGCAATATTTACAGTGTTCATAACACAAGAAAGCACCAATCAAGGAATTTATGTAGCAGTATGCCCAAGTGAAGAATGTTCTTACTCTCTGAAATTAGAGCAAAAAACTCAGAATTTGCCAGCAGATATATGCCAAATAATGTATGCCTGCTTTAAAAAGGAGAATACAGGTTACCAAAAAGACATACCTCCTCTTTTTGGAGGCCCTAAATGCAGGTATAACTGGCCTGTAACAGGACAGCGCAATAAAGAGGACTGCGAAAAAGTGCAGGCATGCGCAAATTCAAAATTGGCTGGTCCAATTCCCAGCAAATGCGAGGACTATGGTGGCTACTATCAACTAACTTTCTTGCCTTAGCGTACCACAAATAATATAAATTAACAGTTCCATGTTCGCATTATGAAAAAAAGAGGACAACTCGTCTATAAAGCGCTTGTTACCATAATTGGCAGTGCATTGATAATAACTGGCTTTCTTCAGGCAGCAAAGTCTTACGGGAGCCAAGAGGCTTTTTATAAGCTAGCTGTCGCAAAAGACTTAGCTTTGACAATAGATTTATTGCATTCCTTTCCCGGGGACGTTGTGTACAATTATCCAAACGACGTTTCAGGTTATGATATTGAAGTAAAAGAAAACACTGTTGCAGTTTATAATACAGGAAATAAGCAAGATGACAAAACCCAAGGAGTTTATGCTTTTGTGGATTCTGCAAAAAATCCAGTAAACACTCACATCAAAAATAAAAGATTTCTAAGGCTGGAAAAATCAAATGACAAAATAGTAATTATAGGAGTTGACAAATGAATTTTGGCAAAAAAGGCTCAGAATCAGAAATGTGGACTTCAGATACGGTACTTATGTGGATCGTGTTTGGAGTTGTGCTTGGTTTTACGGCAGTCGTATTTGTACTAATAATAAGCCATTCCGGGGCAGAAAAGGCAAAGATATACGAAAATTTGGAATCATTAACATTAATCCAAAGATTCTTCACATCCCCAAATTGTTTTATTTATGAAAGTGAAGGAATTATGCTGCCAAGGGCAATAGACTTTGAAAAATTCACCGAACAAAGGCTGAATAGCTGTTACAATATCAATCAAAATAATTTTCCCGCATTCAGATTAACGCTATTTTTGGATACTTTAATAATGTCAAAGACCATAAAAACAAGCAACTGGAATGACAACAGAAATTTTGAAGAAAAAACAGTTCCAAGAAACATTGCAGTGTTTTATCAAAGTAAATGGCAAAATGGCAGGGTAGAAATTGAAATACAAAATATTCGATAGTAAAAGAGGAATTGCTGAAGACGAAACAATCCCCTTTATAATATTTGTTTTTATAGCAGCATTCGGCATATTCCTCTTCAGCATAAATGAAAGAATCAAAAGCAACGAATTAATAGGAGACATCCAACTGCAAAAGTATGCCCTAAATGGACACGAGGTTCTGATTGAATACGTTTCGCAAATTGATGAGAAAGGTGAAAGAAAAATAGATTCGATATCAAAATATTACATCGAGAAAAATTATGATAGTCTTAAAAAAGATATTCAAGATTTTTTTGACATAAAATTGGCACATTTGCCAGAATGGTATGTAGATGCAATCGATTCTTTCGGAGAAAAAATTTTTACTGCACAGGGTAGCTATTACCTTTCAGAAACTCAAAATTATGCACAATATCAAGTTGGTTCTATTATTATCCCAGCCAATGGTGATGATTCAAGATATATTCAACTTAAATTATTTTATGGAAGACAGGAATAATGGTAAGACACAAAAAAGGTAGCGGTTTACAATGGTATCTTCTTATCTTAGCTTTTGTTTTTGGCATCATGGCCTATTATGTTGATTTTTACTTTTTGCCCCATAGAATAATTGGCAATTACATAGGGCAACACCAGTTTTCTTTGCTAAAGGCCGGAAATGAGGCTGAGAAAGCACTTCTCTACAGCAAACGTTCAGCAGAATTCTCTGCTTATCAAACAATCTATGAATTAGCTAATAACATGGGTTATTATGAGGAATCAGAGTGCGGAGCCTTTCAGGGTACAAATGTAATTGCATCTATAGAAAAAGAAAAAGAAGGCACTAAGATCAAAGGATGCTACCTGACCGATGACAAAATTAAAAAAAATTTTAAGGAAAATTTTGATGAGCAATTAAACAATTATCTTGCAAATTATCCTGATGCCAATATTCCCGGCTTTTACAATTATGAGTTAAAAGGACGTCTTGAAATAATTGGAAGATCTGAGGAGAATTTAGTCATTGAAATTCTGCCAGAAAATTTTGTTGTTAAGCCAGCTATAACAGCTACAAAACCTTCAGAGATATACCAACAAGTCGTTAAAGGAGAAACTCCAACAAAGCTTAATGTTCCGATGAAATCAAATCCCGATATTGAGGCTATTAAGACATTCCATCCGGAAGTGTGGAACCAATATGTCGAATTATGCAGAAGAATGGGCGCATCGCCTGGCATATGCGCTAAAACTCCGACAAAATGCTGCATTACGAGCGGCTATAGGCATCCAAGCTACAACAAAAAAGAAGGCGGAGCCAGAAACAGCGCGCACCAATATGGAGTTGCGCTCGACATATATGTTGGAAAAGATAAATTAGAACAATTAAAATGGGCCAATGCAGCAACTGAGGAAGAGCCCAAGCTGTTTACAAGAGTAGGAATCTATCCAGGCTCAACACACATACATGTGGATTTAATGCCTCCAAGCGGAGAATTTGCGGCAAAATACTGGATTGGAGCTAAAGGCAAAACAATATCAACTGCAAGCAATTTTAACGAATTAGAAAATAAGGCAAAAACAATTGGAATTGCATAATATGGAAACAAAAGATTTATTTTTATTAATGCTGATACCCATAATATTGATAAGCATAGTAGTTTATACTGATAAAAACATGATTGCAACGGGAGCAGTTGTAGCGCAGAACTATAATAACAATATGCTAGGCACTTACTCGATAAGCCCCTCATTTAAAATTAATGTTGATTACGATTTTTTGGAATATGCCGTTATTAGCAAAGAATTAAACAAGGCGGTAAGCAATTGCAAAGACTATCCAGATATCGGGCAATGCCTAAAGGAACAGGCTTTTAAGAATAATTGGAACTGTCCCGAGCCTCAACAGGATTCTAATGAAGAAGCTATATTAATCTTATACGATTTTGTAAATAAATTTAATGAATGCCTCAATCAGCAAGATAAAACAGTCTGCAGATTTTCTTTAGATGAAAGGGAAGTATATAATAGAATATATGGCATAAGGTTAACTGGTGAAGATGGAGAAATTAAAGCAGAGCTAATATCGGGACAAACTATTACAGGAACAGTCTATATAAACCAAGAAAGCCTTTCCTTTATTTCTGATTATAATACCAAAGATGCAACTGATAAATCAGCTGATGCTGTCAATATCGCTATTAAATATACTGCAAGAAAGCCTAATATAAATGAGGTATCTGCAGAACCCAGCGATAAGACCTCAAGCGTAAAATTAAGCAAAATCTTCTTATTATACAAAACAAAAGGCAAAGCTAAATTTATAGATGAATCTCAGGAAGGGAGTTTCAGAGCACCACTTCCAGCAAATAATATACTGGATTTGCCAAGAATAAAGGGATTTAGATTTTGCGCAAAAAGCCAGAAACAATTTTATGCTTATGACAAGTTTGATATTCAGGTAAAACTTAGGCCGATTGTCTACAAGTTTGCCGTTTCCTATCCAAATCCGTTGACGCCTCCGCCAATAATGATATTGACTGCTGAGGATAAGCAAAAGGCGCAGAACTCTGTTGTTTTAAAGTGGGGCAAAGCAAAATGGGAAGATGGCTCTGAGGTTTTAGATATAGAACATTATAATATTTATTGTTCACCGAAACAATTTGAGCAGGATAAAACTACCAAAGAGGTAAATCTAGAATCTCTAAAACCAACTCTTGCAATAAGCTCAAAGGTTAATTATGAAAATTGGGCAGCTGAGATAAATAAATGCGGTACAGAAAACATTCAGGATGACGTTAGCTACTATTTTGCTGTGACTGCCGTAAGTAAGGCAAAAAAAGAAGGCAAAGCCGTAAAACAATCTGTTGCAATATCAAAAGACGATTTAGCGCCAGGAATCCAAAAAATAAGCCTTTTAAATTCTGATGCCGCAAAAGAAGAAAGATTATCGAGCTCTTGCATTGCTCTTCCGCTGGAAAAAGAGGGTATACCGGGAAATATAATTGTTGGATTTTATCCACCTGAAAAGAACGAAGATGATATGACAAATGCTAAAATAAACGAGCCATTGACATATTATTTACACTTCTCAAAAAATACCCAAATAACGGGAAATTTAAACGAATGCGCAAATTCAAAAAAATGTGAACAGCTTACTTTTGCATCTAGAGATGACATTAAGAATTCAATGGAAATTATAAAGAGAACGTTCCACAAGTTTAGAGATATAGAAGATGCACCAAGCGACAAATTTGCAGAAGGGCAAACATATTGCTTTACTATAGTTGCAAAGGATAAGAAGGGCAATGTAATAAAATCATTGCCAAATAAGTTTGTCAAACCTCCCCAATGGGATGATTTAGAAAAAAATCCTGTAAGCATAGGTTATTTTGATGATAAAGGAGATATAAAATATTCCTAAAAATATTTGTTTTACAAAAACAAAACTATTATAAACAAACTCTTTTAACTTTAGTTTATGATAAAGATCCCTTATGAAGAGATAATTCTGAAGATAATCGAAAAGACCCAAATGAGCGTTTCCGAGATAGAGGAACGAATCGATAGGAAAATGAAACAGCTTTCTGGCTTGATAAGCAAGGAAGGAGCAGCCCATATCGTTGCAAATGAACTTGGAGTAAAAATTTTTGAGCCGTTAAGCGGAAAACTGCAGATTAAGAACATTTTAACTGGAATGAGGGATGTAGAAACTATAGGAAAGATTTTACAGGTTTATGATTTAAAGGAATTTATGAGAGGCGATGCCTTAAGCAAGGTTGCTTCTATTGTGATTGGAGACGAAACTGGAACAATAAGAGTTGTGTTATGGGGCTCTCAGGCTGACAATACCTCAAATATAAGACAAGGCGATATTGTCAAGATTTTAGGCGCTTATGTCAGGGACAATAATGGAAGAAAGGAAATTCATCTTAATGACCGAAGCCAGCTTTTGATTAATCCGATAGGAGTAACTGTAACTGATGTTTATGTTAATGACAAATCTGGAAATAGAAAAGAAATCAAGACTTTAAATGAAAATGACAGCGAGGCTGAACTGCTAGGCACAATTGTGCAGGTTTTCGACATCAAGTATTTCGAAACATGCCCACGCTGCGGCAAAAGGGCAAAGCCGTCAGCTGATCTGTTTGAGTGCGCAGAGCATGGAAATGTGATCCCGAGCTACTCTTATGTGCTTAACGCAGTTCTTGACGATGGAACAGAAACAATAAGGTGCGTTTTCTTCAGGAATCAAGTTGAGAGGCTGCTTAAACTAAATCAGGAGCAGGTTATGAAATTCAAGCAAGAGCCGGCAGAATTTGAAGCAGTAAAAAATGAATTGCTGGGCACTATTACAAAATTAGCTGGCAAAGTAAACAACAATTCTTTGTTCAATAGGTTGGAGTTTATTGTTAATTATGTTGATATAAATCCTAATCCGGAAGAGGAACTAAAGAGATTACAGAACGGATAGCTCTTGATATGTTGAGGAAGCATCCTTCAAAAAATAAAGTTATTTGCACCTTAACATTTCAATTTTCCGATTTTTTATTCTTTCCGTGCTTTTCTTAGAGGATAATAACCATAAGTTATAAATAGAACCTAACCTTTAATGTCATAGGTGAATGAAATGACATCTGTATCACTTAAGACCATACACGAGGAGTTGAAAGATCTTCAAAAGGACATGAAGTTTATAAAACACGCTCTGGCAGAGGACTTTGAGCTTAGCAATGAAGCTAAAAGGCAACTTGAAGAAGCTAGAAAAACTCCTCGATCCGAGTACATCAGCCAAGAAGATATGGAAAAAGAATTCTTACAATGAGTTACTCTGTTGAGTGGGATCCTAAATTAAAGAAATATTTACGCAAGTTGCCGAATGATATATCGGCAAGAATTGTTCTGAAAGTCAAGGAGATAAAAGAAAATCCTTTCCATTATCTTGAGCATTATGAAGGTAGGGATTTCTATAAGCTTAGGGTTGGAGATTATAGGTTGCTTATTGATATCGATTTCAAAAATAAGGTTCTATTTGTTAGGGTTGCAGGCCACAGAGGCAGCATATATGACAGATAAATTCTAAGAAAAGTTCCGAAGGCTATGCGTATATAATCTCACTTTATGCGAAAGGAAGAAAGCTAAAAACGAGGTTTACTTTTGTTTGTCGAACCGAGCTATGTAGGGGAAGATGGTGTGATACAGGCGAAAAACCAAAGTCAGATAATAGTTAATTTACTAAATTGGATAAATCATTATATAGTGAATCAAATTGTTTGGAATAGGATATTTTCCATAAAGAAACATGATATCCTCTTTTATGATTAATTTCCATAATATTTTTGAAGATGTATATTTTATCTTCTTTTTTATCATTAAACTGTAAGAATTTAATTGGAATTTTTCTCAATTTAAATGATATATAATGTATAATCTTGTAAATTAAATCAGTTTTTGTAGTCGCTTCGCTCATTGCTTGTGAAATTTTGTCAATATCTTTAAACTCTATACCAATTATTTTGGGTATACCTGTTTTTATAATTTGTATATTTTTCAATTCTTGATTTGAAAGTGTAATTTCGCTTGAACCTTTAGTTCGAGGAATAAAACTAACTTGATTTTTGAATATTTCTATGATAGGTTGCCATTTACCTATGGTATTATTCCATAATATTGTGATGATTATAAAGATTATACCAAAAATAATGTTTACTTTGAAATGAAATAGACAATTGCTAAAAAAGCAATATTTACTTTTACTATGTTCAGGATTAGTGTACCAATTAAAAGTTATCACATTTGTTAGTATAATTAAAAGAATTAATGATAATCCAACAAACTTTTTTGGCCTATAAAATTTTTCTTGATGCATAAATTGACTTTTTTAATAAAAGTATATCAAATTTTGGTTATTCGTCTGAGTAATATTTTGGCAAACAAGGATTAAACCTTTACTTTTTCTTCAAGAAAAAAATCTCCGTGGCGTTCGGTGAGACAAAAATTTCAAGGATTAAGCAATTAGACATCAAAATCCGCAGAAATTTTTGGCGAGTAGGACAAGCTTTTCGACTTTATAATTTAGTTCAGCAAGGAGGAAAGTTGTCCGTCGAACCGCCAAGGAGGAAATTTTTTTCATAATATATTAAACAAGCTTTTCCTACCAATATTTTTCTTTTCCATATGGCAAATAACCACTGGACACTGGACATTGCTGGACAAACTATATAAACTTACTATAGCTAATACTATTTAGGTTGTTGAAAAACAATCTACCCAGCCTCTGGAATGTTAAGGCAATGACGTAAATCCGCCTAAATCCAAGACATTCCTAATTAAAGAGGCTTTGAAACAAAACGCGAAAAGCAAATTTGGGTGAATAAAAATGGAAAGTAGAAATGTGCCTGAAAAGAAATTCAGCACGGGAGTTATAACTGCCACAGTCTGGCAAAACCAGGGAAAAGGCAGAAACGGAGAAATGGTCGCTTACAGAACTGTTTCTCTGCAGAGGAGATATAAAGACAAAAATGGAGTTTGGCAAAGCGCAAGTTCTTTCAGAGTCAATGATTTGCCAAAAGCAGCTTTAGTGCTTGAAAAAGCATATGAGTACTTAGTTCTTAGGGAAATGGAAACTGCTAGCTACTCCGAAATTGATGAAGATGTTATAGAAGAGGTTATTTAAACCTCTTTCTAAAATGAATAAAAATATAAAAGGAAGTGATTATAATGGAACAAGAAGCTATAGAAATACAAAATTCTGAATCAAAAGATTCAAGAAGAAAAAGACGCGAAATAAAGATGGAAAAAGAAGAGAAAACAATCTATGATTTACCCGGAGTAGGGGCAGCAACTGCTGAAAAGCTTATTGCAGTTGGCTATACGGATTTAATGAGCGTTGCTGTAGCATCGCCAGCTGAACTTGTGGAAGCAACTGGAATGAATGATGCAGTTGCAAAGAAAATGATTGCAGTTGCAAGGGAATCTCTTGAGATGGGCTTTGAGTCAGGAGAAGAATTGCTGAGAAGAAGAGAAAAAGTAATCAGAATAAAAACAGGAAGCAAATCATTTGATTCATTGATTGGAGGCGGCTTGGAAACAGGCGCAATTGTAGAATGTTTTGGTGAATTCGGCTCTGGAAAAACGCAGCTTGGCCATGCATTGGCTGTCAGCTGCCAATCTGTTGATAAAGATGCAGTTGCAGTCTACATCGATACAGAGAACACTTTCAGGCCAGAAAGAATTATACAATTATCCAAGGGGGCTGGCTTGGACGAAGAGCAGGTTTTAAAGAACATTAAAGTGGCAAGGGCTTACAACTCTGATCATCAAATGCTGTTGGCAGAAAAGATAGAAGACTTAATAAAAAAACAAGGCTTAAACGTAAAACTC
Organism: Nanobdellota archaeon; assembly: GCA_038046685.1. Taxonomy (GTDB): domain Archaea; phylum Nanobdellota; class Nanobdellia; order Woesearchaeales; family GW2011-AR4. The sequence goes on along the minus strand of JBBSVT010000103.1, from coordinate 4,037 downwards.
GTTGTCATTGATTCATTGACAGCCCACTTTAGGGCAGAATTTATAGGCAGAGGCACCTTGGCAAATAGGCAGCAAAAGCTAAACAAGCATATGCACATATTGCTGAAATTGGCAGATATGCATAATTTGTGTGTTTATGTGACAAATCAGGTTATGGCAAAGCCAGATATGTTCTTTGGTGATCCTACTCAACCAATAGGGGGCCATATTGTGGCGCATGCCTCAACTTTCAGGGTTTACTTGAGGAAAGGCAAGAAAGGAACAAGAGTAGCTAAATTGATTGACTCGCCTAGTATGCCAGAAGGTGAATCTTCGTTTTACATAGACGAAACCGGAATCAAAGATATAGAATAATTTTTTTATTATTTTTTCTATTTTGTTGGATTTCTATAGGTATAGAAGCAAAAACTTTTTAATATCTTATTCTATTTTTCTAAAGTATGGCTTACCCGATATCAAAATGGATAGTTCCACCCATTTACAAACTTTGGCTGAGGAAAATTGAAGGATGGGAAAATGTGCCAAAAGATAAGTCATTTATTATAGCAGTTAACCATACAAGCTATTATGATGCATTGCTTATACCATGCATAATAATTTCAAGGCAGAATAGGCAATTTAGGGCGTTGGTCAACAGCTTTTACTGGAAAAATATTATCACCAAATTCTTTCTTAACCTGTGGGGGGGCATTCCAGTGTATGTGGATAAAGAAGTTAATGCAAAGAAAAATAATCAAGAATACATGAAAAAAGTGCTGCAATCTCTGGACAAAGGCGAAATAGTTATTATCTTCCCTGAAGGGAGAAGAAGCAAAGACGGAAAGCTGCAAAAGGCTTACACAGGCGTTGCGAAAATTGCGTTGAAAGCAAAAGTTCCTGTACTGCCAGTAGCGATCATAGACGCAAATAAAGTGCTTCCGGTCGGAAAAGTGTTGCCTCGCTTCAAAAGATGCGAAGTCAAATTCGGCAAGCCAATATATTTTAATAAATATTATAACATAAAATCAAGTGAAAAAATATTTGTAAAAATCACACGGAGCATAATGAAAGAAATAGCAAAACTAATAGGACAAAAATATAATTACTAAAATGGTATATCCAATCGGAAAAAGAATAATCCCCACAATATTCAGATTTTGGATTAAGAAAGTTAATGGATTGGAAAATGTCCCTAAACATGGGCATTTTATCATAGCTGCAAATCATGCCAGCTACATGGACCATTTTGTGATAATGTGTACTTTGATTCCTTATCTCAACAAGAAAATACATCATCTTGCAAAGAAAGAGCACTTTAACAACATTCTTAAAAAGGTTTGGCACACTTATGTAGGTGCAGTACCTCTTGACAGGGAAGAAGGAGGCAAAGAAGCATTGATATGGGCTATTCAGGCATTAAAGGCTGGCAAGATAATAGCAATTCATCCAGAAGGAACAAGAAGCTTGACAGGAAAATTGCAAAAAGCAAAAACTGGAGTTGCAAGGCTTACTCTTTTTTCAAAAGCCCCTGTTTTGCCAATCGGGTTGATAGGCACTTTTGAAATTCTGCCAAAAGGAGATTATATTCCAAAATTTAAAAGAGCCATTATGAACATTGGAAAGCCAATATATTTTCCGGAATATTACAATAAAAAGATTAATAAAAAGATGTTAAGGGAAGTAACAAACAAGATAATGAAAGAGATAGCAAGGTTGTCAAAACAAAAATATAATTTTAATCAAAAATGAAAATTTCAATAATGGGGGCAGGTTCATGGGGTACAACCTTAGCGGTTTTATTAGGTGAAAAAGGTTTAGACGTAAAGCTTTGGGCTAGAAGAGAAGAGCTTTCAAATGAAATTGAAGCTAAAAGAGAGAATTTACAGTATTTGCCAGGAATAAAAATTCCGACAAATGTGATAGTAGACCATTCTTTGAAAAATATGCTTGAAGGTTCTGAAATAATAATAGTATCTATTCCAAGCGAATTTTTGAGGGATACACTGAAAAAAATCCGGCCCTATTTTAAAAACCAGATAATCATTAGCGCGACAAAAGGACTTGAGAGCTCCACATGCAAAAGAATGTCCCAAGTTATACAAGAGGAAATAGGAAAAGCAAAAATAGCAGTTTTGTCAGGCCCAAATCATGCAGAGGAAGTAAGCAGAAAAATGCCCACAGCAAGTGTTGTTGCAAGCAGCGACAAAAAGACATGCAAAATAATTGCCGAATGCCTGGCAACGCCATATTTCAAATTATATCAGTTAAATGATGTTGATGGAGTAGAAATCTGCGGCGCTTTAAAAAATATTTCAGCAGTGGCAACTGGAGTTTGTGATAACCTTGGATTTGGTGATAATGCAAAAGCATCTATAATCACGCTTGGATTAATGGAAATGAATAACTTTGGAAGGCATTTTGGTGCTAAAAGAGGCACAGTCTACGGTTTGGCCGGAGTTGGTGATTTAATAGCCACGTGCACAAGCAGACACAGCAGAAATCACTTTGTCGGCGAGCAGCTTGCAGTTGGCAAAAAACTAGATGAAATAAAAAAAGAAATGCATGGAATGATAGCAGAAGGCATCCCAACAACAATGGCTGTATATGGGTATAGCGGCAGACATAAGATAAAGATGCCTTTAACTCAACAAACGTACGAAGTTCTTTTTAAGGGTAAGAATGTAAAGCAAGCAATAGAAGATTTGTTAAGTTCTGTTTGATTACTCTTCTGTAAAATCCTCCAGTTTTTCCTTTAATTCTTCACCGTCTTTTAATTTTCCTTTTAACCTTAGGAATTCCTTTGTTAAAATGTAAAATAATAATCCAAGACTTTTCTTACCTTTATTATTGCATGGAACAACCAAATCCAGGAAATTTGACTGGTTATTGGTGTCACACAATGCAACTACGGGGATTCCTATCCTAACGGCGTCAAGAACGGCGTTTTTGTCAGGCCAGGCATCCACAACAAGCACTATCTTTGCTTCTGTGTATATCTCGAGATTTGGATTTGTTAATATTCCTGGCGGATATCTGCCGGCAAAAACTCTAATTCCTGTCAATTTTCCAAATAATTCTACTGCCTTCCATCCGTTCTCTCTTCGGCATATGACTAAGACATCCTCTGAGCCGTATTGAGTTAGAAAGGAGGCAGCAATCTTTATTCTTTCATCAATTTTTTGCAGGTTTAAAACAGACAACCCATCGGGCCTCGTTTTATAGATAAACTGATCCATGTATTTTGTCCTGAATTTTGTGCCTATGTGTATCCCTGACTTTAGATAAACATCCCTTGGAACCAAAAATTTTTCCTCAGCCATTTTCAAATTTATTAATATGTTATGGTTTATTACGTATTCCTATTTTGTCTGAAAAACAGTCCAGAATGCTGAACTGCATTTTATAGCCTCGCAGTTATTGGAGCAACTTGTGCTCCGTAGGCAATAAAAATGGAATAATGAGTATGTTTAAAAAGGTTGCTAAAAATTATCCAAATTAAATCTCATCAAATCCTCATAAATCGGGCTTTTAGGCGTCAAAGTGCTCTTTATTAGCCTAAAATCTTTTATCTCAAATTTTACATTTTCAACCTGAATTTTTTTTAATTGCTCAATAAGGGATTTTTTATCTTCTAAGTTCTTGACCCTTGCCAGTGTAACATGAGCTTTGAAGTCCCTTTCTTTTTTGAATAAATGCTTTAATGAATCATCTATGATATTCTGCAACTTTAAAATGTTACCTTCTGGCTTAATTCCAAGCCAAATGACTCTTATACAGCTTTCAGAAGGGAAAACCCCGATAGAGTCAAGAAAAACAGAAAACTGCTGAAATTTTATGTCTTTTAAAATATTTATAATTTTTTCTGCATTATCTGGTTGAACATCCCCTAAGAATTTTAATGTGAGATGAAATGATTTTGCCAAACTTAATTTTGAATTCTTAGGCAAAAGATTTTGCAGAGCAATAAAATAATCATTCAGATGATTTAAATCTATTGCAATAAAGTACGTATTAAGTTACGAGGCACACTTCAAAAGTTCCCTATAAATATTTTTACC